>JAJXXS010000036.1 GCA_021780975.1 Pseudomonadota bacterium | reverse complement strand
CACCAGCTTCGAGGTGGGCACAATCTGCGTGGTATCGATGCGCGTATCGCAATTGAATACATCCCGGCGCGTGCGTACCGCCATGACGATCTCTTCGAGCGAGGCGTTGCCGGCGCGCTCGCCCAGTCCGTTGATGGTGCACTCAACCTGGCGCGCGCCGCTCATCACCGCCGCCAGCGAATTCGCCACCGCCATGCCAAGATCGTTATGGCAATGGGTCGACCAGATGACCTTGTCTGCATTGGGCACCCGTTCGATGAGCAGACGCATGCGTTCCCCCCACAAGGCGGGAATCGAATAACCCACCGTGTCAGGCACGTTGACCGTTCGCGCACCTGCGGCGATAACGGCCTCGAACACCCGGCAGAGAAAATCCAGGTCGGAGCGCACCGCGTCCTCGGCGGAAAACTCGACGTCGTCAGTGTATTCACGCGCCAGTTTGACGGCCGCCACCGCCCGCTCCAAAACCTGATCGGGGGTCATGCGCAGCTTCTTTTCCATATGGATGGGGCTGGTGGCAATGAAGGTGTGAATGCGGGCCGATTGTGCCGGCCGAATCGCTTCGCCGGCAGCGCGGATGTCCTTTTCATTGGCGCGCGCCAACGAGCAGACGGTCGATCCCCGGATGTGCTCGGCAATGGTACGTATGGCCTGAGCATCGCCGGGGCTGGCCGCGGCAAAACCCGCCTCGATGATGTCCACCCCCAGCCTCTCGAGCTGGCGCGCGACACGCAGCTTTTCTTCGCGTGTCATCGCGGCGCCCGGACTTTGCTCGCCGTCACGCAAGGTGGTATCGAATATGTATAAACGGTCACTCATGGTCTTCTCCAAATGCTGCTGCAGATGGCCCGGCCTTGGTCGACACGGGCGGCGCGTAACGCTTCGGGGGGAGGGAAGAGGTTGTGTCTGCCCTCAGGGCAGCAGCAGGGTGCCGAACAGCATGTTCGACAGGCAGGGAAGAAAGGAGGGCTGGCGAAAGGCGCCATGGCGTTTAGACATGGTCTAGATTATGCGGATTTTTTTTCCCTTGACAAGTCCCCGCGGCGCTTGCGCCATAAAACCCACGCGCCGTAGGCGTAGCCCGAAAGTGCGTACAACACGAACAGGCCGAACAACACTTCGGGAGGGCTGGTGGAAACCAGGATGAAAAAAAGCACCACCAGAAGAATCACGAAAAACGGCACGGTGCGCCGCAGGTTGATCTCCTTGCCGCTGTAATAGCGGATGTTGCTGACCATGGTTAGGCCCGAAAACAGGGTGAGGGCGAAAGCCGGCCAGGCGACCTCGGCACCCGGTATGCCATATTCCTGCATGACCCAGACGAAGCCAGTCACCAGAGCTGCGGCACTGGGGCTGGGCAGCCCCTGGAAAAAACGCTTGTCGGCGACCTCCAACTGGGTATTGAAGCGCGCCAGCCTGAGGGCGGCGCCCGCGCAGTAGACAAAGGCCGCGATCCATCCCATCTTGCCGAGCCCCTTCAGGGCATAGACATACAGGATAAGCGCCGGCGCTATGCCGAAAGACACCATATCCGACAGGCTGTCGTACTCGGCCCCGAAGGCGCTCTGGGTGCGGGTAAGACGGGCCACCCTTCCGTCCAGCCCGTCCAGCACCATGGCGATAAAGATCGCAATGGCGGAGAGTTCGTAAAAGCCGTTCATGGCCTGGACGATCGCATAGAAGCCAGCAAAGAGCGCGCCCGTTGTAAAGAGATTGGGCAGAATGTAGATGCCCCGCTCGCGCAGCCGCGGGTGGTCGCCCTTGACGTGTTTGAAGTCCAGCATGGGGCGGATTGTAGCGCGTCAGGAAAAACGCGCGATGATATCCCGGCCGGCCTTGACGCGATCGCCCAGGCTTACCTGCGCCAGCGCATCGAGTGGCAGATAGACATCCACCCGCGAGCCAAAGCGGATGAACCCATAGCGCTGACCGGCAAGAAGCGTGTCCCCGGTGCGGGCGTAGCACAGGATGCGGCGCGCAATCAGGCCGGCGATCTGCACCACCGTCACGTCGCCATGGGACGTATGCACGGCGAGCGCGTTGCGCTCGTTTTCGCCGCTCGCCTTGTCCAGTGCCGCATTGACGAAGCGCCCGGGAAAATACCAGCGACCGCTGATTTCGCCCGCGACCGGGCTGCGGTTGGAATGCACGTTGAAGACGTTCATGAACACGCTGATCTTCAAGGCATCGCGTTCGAGATAGGGATCACGAGCACGTTCGACGACGATGACGCGGCCATCCGCCGGTGCCAAGACGGCGTGCGGGTCTGGCGGCGACGTACGGCGCGGATCGCGAAAAAACTGCAGCACGAACAACGCCGCGAGCCAGAAAGGCAGTGCCCACCAACCCAGCACCCAGGTGGCGAGCAAAGCCAACAGAACGGAAACGGCCAGGTAGAACCAGCCTTCGCGGGCGACGAGCGGGGCGTTCATGAAAAACCCCTGCGGCATGCGGCCCGATTGGCCACCGCAGCCCCTCCGGCCTGCTGCCGCAGGGGGGTGGCCACCGTATCACGGCGCATTAGTTCTTGGACTGGTCGACCAGCTTGTTTTTGGCGATCCAGGGCATCATGGAGCGCAGTTTCTCACCCACCACCTCAATCTGGTGAGCGGCGTTCAGGCGGCGCCGCGCGGTCATTTCGGGGTAGCCGTTGCGGCCTTCGAGGATGAAGCGCTTCGCATACTCGCCGTTCTGGATATTGACCAGCGCCTCCTTCATGGCGGCAACAGACTGCGCATTGATGACCTTGGGCCCGGTTACATATTCGCCATACTCGGCATTGTTGGAAATGGAATAGTTCATGTTGGCGATGCCCCCCTCATACATGAGGTCGACGATCAGCTTGAGTTCATGCAGACACTCGAAATACGCCATCTCGGGAGCGTAGCCGCCCTCGACCAGTGTATCGAAGCCAGCCTTCACCAATTCCACACAGCCCCCGCACAACACCGCCTGCTCGCCGAACAGGTCGGTTTCCGTTTCCTCGCGGAACGAAGTCTCGATGACGCCGCCGCGCGTGCCACCGTTGGCGCAGGCGTAGGACAAGGCGATATCGCGCGCCCCGCCAGAGAAATCCTGATAGACCGCGATGAGCGAGGGAACCCCACCGCCCTGCGTATAAGTGGAACGCACCAGATGGCCCGGGCCTTTGGGCGCCACCATGACCACGTCGACGTCCTTGCGCGGGCTGATCTGGCCGTAATGGATGTTGAAACCGTGGGCAAAGGC
>JAJXXS010000201.1 GCA_021780975.1 Pseudomonadota bacterium | reverse complement strand
GGCAGAAGCAAAAAGCGCGGCGCCCCCTGCGCGCCGAGAAAAAGCAGCGGCATGCGGGTTCCCTGGGCAGGCTGGCCCGGCAGATCGGCAGCATACAGGGCGCCGTCCACGCGCAACAGATACTCGGTTGCCGCCAGTTGGCGCACCACCACCGCCTCGACCCGCTGCCCCGGCTGCCATGCCGGCTGAGCCCCAGTGCCAACCCCCTTCAGCAGGAGCGTCGGGGAGGCGCCACCCACCGCCCCCGTGGGCAGGGCCGGATTCGTCACATCGGCGCCCCACGCATGCGCACCAGCAGCTCTGCCTCGGCCTCGCTAATGCCGCAGGACGCAGAAATTTCCTGCGCCGTGCGGCCGACGCGCGCCAGACTGATGGCTTGCTGCAGGGGGTCGGGTGCCGCCGCCGGGCGGGCGGCTGGTGTCGCGGAAATCTCGGAGGCCACACGCCTGGCCGCAATCTCGCCAGGGATGAGCGGCTTCTCCAGCAGCGCCAGGCGCTCGTTGTGGTCGCGCAATTGCCGAAAAACCGTGCGCTGGGCACGCCAAAGCATCAGCTGCAGCAGAACGGCTACCGCAAGAAGGGCCAGGATGGCGTAACCCAGATTCATCGCGCGGGTTCTTCCTCCTGGTTTTCGTCCCAGCGCTCGTGGGCAAAGAAGCTCTGCAGACGCCCCTCGATGATGCGCGGGTTCTCGCCCTCGGCGATGGCCACGAGGCCTTCGATGATCATCTCCGCAAGCTTGATCTGCTCGTGAATGATGTTTTTGGTCTTGTTTGCCACCGGCAGAAAAAAGAGGTTGGCCGAACCCACGCCATAGATCGTGGCAACGAAGGCGACCGCAATGCCTTCCCCCAGCTTGGACGGATCAGCCAGATTTTCCATGACATGGATCAGGCCCAGGACGGCGCCCAGAATGCCTATGGTCGGCGCATACCCGCCTGCGGCCTCGAACACCCTGGCAGCCTGCCGGTCCAGGTGTTCGCGGCTGGCCAGTTCCATCTCCAAGGTCGCACGCATTTTTTCCGGCTCGGTGCCGTCCACCAGCATTTGCAACCCCTTCTTCACAAAGGGGTCGGAAACCGTTTCCACGACCGGCTCCAGCGCGAGCAGCCCGTTCCTGCGCGCCGTATTGCTCCATTCCAGGATCATGGCGATGGAATCCTTGGGCGACAGCTTGGGCGGCAGAAATATCCAAGGCACCATCTTGAGCGACTTGAGGAAGACCGGCAGGGTGAACTGCAGCATCGCTGCCCCCGTCGTGCCGCCGATGACGATGATGAAGGCGGTGAGCTGCAGGATGGAGGTGATCTTCCCGCCTTCCAGGAACTGGCCGAGCAGGATGCCGCCCAGAGCCAGGACCAGGCCGAGGACGCTCAAAATATCCATGCTGCCCGCCCCCCGCCTGCTCGCTCATGCGTCCAGCCGCCCTTCATTGCCATGCGATTGTCTTCCTGCCTCAAGTGTTAGAGTGAGAGGTGTTCGTGCAGATGCGCACGCAAGCGCATGACGGCCTGGCGCAGCAATTGGCTGACGCGCGATTCGCTCACCTCCAGCACCGCCCCGATTTCCTTGAGCTGCAGATCCTCCTGGTAATAAAGGGCGAGCACCAGCCCCTCCCGCTCAGGTAGATCTTGTATGGCGCGCTGCAGATCGCGCTCCATCTGCTCCGTCTGCAGCAGCGCCTCCGGCCCGCGCCCTTCGTGACTCACATGCCGGTCTATGTAATCCGTGGCGCCATCCGGCGCCAGCTCCTCCAGATAAAGCAGCTGCACGCTGCTGCCTGCCAATTCGGCCTGGTAATCCTCCAGAGCCATGCCCAAGTAAGCGGCCATTTCAACATCGTCCGGCGGGCGCCCCAGTTGCTGGCTAAGGCTGCGCTCCGCTTTCTCGATGCGCCGCTCCTTGGCGCGACCGCGCCGCGGCATCCAGTCCTGCCTGCGCAGTTCGTCAAAAATGGCGCCGCGGATGCGGATCGCAGCATAGGCGGCGAATTTCTCCTCGCTTTCCCCGCGATCGCGCTCCAGCGCATCCCAAAGGCCGATAATGCCTGCCTGCTCCAGGTCGGCCAGTTCCACGGACGGCGGCAGCAGCGCGGCGGTCTGGCGCGCAATGCGTCGCACCAGCGCGACGTGCTGGAGGAGGCGCACTTCCCGCGCATCCTGTTGCTCGTATCCCAGCGCCGTGGTCATACGCTTTCTGCAGACGTGCCGGCATGCAGCACCTGGTTCATGAAGAACTCGATCTGCCCCCCCGGTCCCTTGGCCGCAGGCCAGGACTGCACCCTGGCGGCCAGGGCATCGAACGCCAGGGCAGCCGGGCTGTTGGGGTAGGCATCGCCGACAGGTCGCTGGATGCGCACGGCAGCACGCACTGCCGGATCGAGCGGGATGCTCCCTACCCAGTCGAGCGCCACATCGAGATAGCGGTCGGCCACCTCGGAGATTTTCGCAAACAGTACCTGGCCGTCGCGCGCGTCGCGCACCATGTTGGGCAGCAGATGAAAGCGTCGCTGACCGTATTGCCGGCTCAGAACCTTGATGAGGGCATAGGCATCCGCCACCGAGGCCGGCTCGTTGGCGAGCACGACGATGAGATCCTGGGCCGCGCGGCTGAAGGTCAGCACATCGCCCGAAATGCCAGCGGCGCAATCGACGAGGAGATAATCCAGCGGCATGTCGAGCGCGCTGACGGCCTCGATGAGGCGCGCCTGCGACTGGGCATCCAGTTGCGCCAAGCTCGTGACCCCGCTGGAAGCCGGCAGTATCCAGATGCCATGCGGCCCCTGGATGAGGATTTCGTCCATGGTTTTCTCTCCCTGCAACACATGGGAGATGTTGTATTTGGGCGTGAGTCCGAAAAGGATGTCGATATTGCCCAGGCCCAGGTCGGCGTCGAAAACCAGCACCTGGCGCCCCGCCTTGGCCAGGGTCACGGCCAGGTTGCCCACGACATTGGTCTTCCCCACCCCGCCCTTGCCGCTGGCGACAGTGATCACCTTGACGGGACGACGCTGCATCCGGCGCAAGCCCTCGGCCTGATCCATGCTCATTCCTTAAATTCCTTGCATTGCCAACGGCGCAACGGGCGCCGAACTGAAGGGGTAAATTTGCCCACCCCCCGCGCCCGCGCCAGGGTCGCGGAAAAATTTCATCAGGTAGGCCGGATCCGGGGCATGGATGTCCTCCGGGACGCCCTGTCCGTCCGTGCAGAACCACAGTGGCAGCGAGCGC
>JAJXXS010000187.1 GCA_021780975.1 Pseudomonadota bacterium | reverse complement strand
GGGCACAGGACCGGATGTTGCTTGTTCTGGAATGCGCGTGCGCATTCCAGAACAACGTTGAAAAGCACGCCAGTATAGCGAACTGGCTTACGACTGACTAGTCTTTACTGCAACTTAATTTCCACATCCACACCAGCCGGCAGATCCAGCTTCATCAACGCATCCACCGTCTTGTCCGTGGGATCGACGATGTCCATCAGCCGCTGATGCGTGCGAATCTCGAACTGATCGCGGGAACTCTTGTTCACATGCGGTGACCGCAGGACGTCGAAACGCTGCAGGCGGGTTGGAAGCGGAACCGGCCCCTTCACAATGGCGCCGGTGCGCTTGGCGGTATCAACGATCTCAAGCGCGGACTGGTCGATGAGCCGATAGTCGAATGCCTTGAGGCGAATGCGGATTTTTTGACTTTGCATTGCTGTTCCAAAGAGCGGGAAATGTGAGGCGAGCCTCTGCTTTACTCGAGAATTTTTGCGACGACCCCGGCACCGACGGTGCGGCCACCTTCGCGGATGGCGAAGCGCAGGCCTTCTTCCATGGCGATGGGGGCGATGAGTTTGACGGTGATGCTGACATTATCGCCGGGCATGACCATTTCCTTGCCCTCGGGCAATTCGATGGCGCCGGTGACGTCGGTGGTGCGGAAGTAGAACTGCGGGCGGTAGTTGTTGAAGAACGGGGTGTGACGTCCGCCCTCGTCCTTCGACAGCACGTACACCTCAGCCGTGAAGTGGGTGTGGGGCTTGATGGAGCCGGGCTTGCACAGCACCTGGCCGCGCTCGACTTCCTCGCGCTTGGTGCCGCGCAGCAAAATCCCCACGTTGTCCCCCGCCTGGCCCTGGTCGAGCAGCTTGCGGAACATCTCCACGCCCGTGCAGGTCGTCTTCAGCGTGGGCTTGAGACCGACGATCTCGATTTCCTCGCCCACCTTGACCACGCCCCGCTCCACACGCCCGGTGACCACCGTGCCGCGCCCGGAGATCGAAAACACGTCCTCCACAGGCATCAGGAACGCCCCGTCCACCGCGCGCTCCGGCGTCGGAATGTACGTGTCCAGCGCATCGGCCAGCTTCAGGATGGCCTGCTCCCCAAGCTCGCCCTTGTCGCCCTCGAGCGCCAGCTTGGCCGAACCCTTGATGATCGGGGTGTCGTCGCCGGGAAAGTCATACTTCGACAGCAGCTCGCGCACCTCCATCTCCACCAGCTCGAGCAGCTCGGCGTCATCCACCATGTCGCACTTGTTCAAAAACACCACGATGTACGGCACCCCCACCTGGCGCGCCAGCAAAATGTGCTCACGCGTTTGCGGCATCGGGCCGTCGGCCGCCGACACCACCAAAATCGCCCCGTCCATCTGCGCCGCACCCGTGATCATGTTCTTCACGTAGTCCGCGTGCCCCGGACAGTCCACGTGCGCATAGTGCCGGTTCGCCGTCTCGTACTCCACGTGCGCCGTGTTGATCGTGATGCCCCGCGCCTTCTCCTCCGGCGCCGCATCAATCTGGTCATACGCCTTGGCCTCGCCGCCGAACTTGTTCGACAGCACCGTCGTGATGGCCGCCGTCAGCGTGGTCTTGCCATGATCCACGTGACCAATCGTCCCCACGTTCACGTGTGGCTTGGTCCGCTCAAATTTGCTCTTCGCCATGATGAATGCCTCTAGAACTCGGTAGAAATTGGATAACTGTTACTTGCTGGACCGCGCGCTGACAATGGCCTCGGCAACGTTACGCGGAGCCTCCGCGTAGTGCTTGAACTCCATCGTGTAGGTCGCGCGACCCTGGGACATCGAGCGCAACGTGGTGGAGTAGCCGAACATCTCCGACAGCGGCACTTCAGCCCGAATGACCTTGCCGCCCGTGACGATGTCGTCCATCCCCTGGACCATGCCACGCCTGGAGGACAGATCACCCATGACATTGCCAGCGTAGTCTTCCGGTGTCTCCACCTCAACTGCCATCATGGGCTCGAGAATGACGGGGCTGGCCTTGCGGCAACCATCCTTGAAGCCGATCGAGGCCGCCATTTTGAAGGCCTGCTCCGACGAGTCGACTTCGTGGTAGGAGCCGAAATGCAGCGTGACCTTCACATCGACCACGGGATACCCGGCCAACACGCCGGAATTGAGCGATTCCTCGACACCCTTCTGGACGGCAGGAATGTATTCGCGCGGCACGACGCCACCCTTGATCGCGTCAACGAACTGAAAGCCCTTGCCAGGCTCGCTGGGCTCGATCTTCAGCACGACGTGACCGTACTGACCCTTACCGCCCGACTGGCGCACAAACTTGCCCTCGGCGTTGTCAACGGTCTTGCGGATGGTCTCGCGGTAGGCAACCTGCGGCTTGCCGACGTTGGCCTCCACCCCGAACTCGCGCCGCATGCGGTCGACGATGATCTCCAGGTGCAGCTCGCCCATGCCGGAAATGATGGTCTGACCCGACTCTTCATCGGTCTTGACCCGGAACGACGGATCCTCCTGGGCAAGCCGCTGCAGGGCGATGCCCATCTTTTCCTGATCGGCCTTCGTCTTCGGCTCAACGGCCTGGGAAATCACGGGCTCCGGGAAAATCATCTTTTCCAGGGTGATGATGGACTCCGGATCGCAAAGCGTTTCGCCGGTCGTCACTTCACGCAACCCCACGCATGCCGCGATATCGCCGGCTCGCACTTCCTTGATCTCATCGCGCTGGTTGGCGTGCATCTGCAGCAGCCGCCCGATGCGCTCCTTCTTGCCCTTGATCGGGTTGTACACGGTATCCCCAGACGCCAGGACGCCCGAATACACGCGGATGAAGGTCAACTGACCCACATAGGGGTCCGTCATCAGCTTAAACGCCAAAGCCGAAAACTTCTCGTCATCGCTGGCGCGGCGAGCCGTATCGTGCTCATCGTCATCCGTGCCGTGCACGGGCGGGATATCAACCGGCGACGGCAGGAAATCGATGACCGCGTCAAGCATGCGCTGCACGCCCTTGTTCTTGAAGGCGGTACCGCAGAGCATCGGCTGAATTTCGCCAGCAATCGTGCGCGCGCGCAGGCCCTGTTTGATTTCGGCCTCGCTCAACTCCCCGGTTTCGAGGTAGCGATTCATCAGCTCTTCATTCGCCTCGGCGGCAGCCTCGATCATGCTTGAGCGCCACTTCTCCACCTCGCCCATCAGCGCAGCCGGAATCTCCTCGTACTGGAATTTCATGCCCTGAGAGGCCTCATCCCAGATGATCGCTTTCATCTTCAGGAGGTCAACCACGCCAGTGA
>JAJXXS010000335.1 GCA_021780975.1 Pseudomonadota bacterium | reverse complement strand
CCGGGCTGGCCGGCACGCTGCTCTACAAATGGCTCAAGGGGGCGACGGAACGGCCGCGTCCATACCAGGCAGAACCCGCCATACTATGCCTCACGGCTCCGCTCGATCGCTTCAGCTTCCCGTCGGGGCACACCCTGCATGCCGTGATATTCAGCCTGGTCGTGACCGCCTACTACCCTGCGCTCGCCTGGGTGGTGTTTCCCTTTACCGCCCTCGTGGCCGCCTCGCGCCTGGTCCTGGGGCTGCATTACCCCAGCGACGTGGTGGCCGGGGCGCTTTTGGGCGCTCTGGTTGCGTGGCTGTCATTCGCCTTCTAGGCCGCCCTGCAGCGCGGCAAAGTAGTCATCCGGCAGAGGCAGGCGCCCCGCCACCACGTGGCGCGGGTGGCGGGCGATTGCCCGCTGCGGCGCAAGGCGCGCGGGATCGGGGCGCCAGGCCGGGGTTTCTCCGGCCAGCACGCGGTTGAGATCCGCGAGGCGGCGCTGCCCCGCAGCGAGGTAATAGTCGAAGCGCCCTTCCAGGTGCCGGTCGAAGCGGCGACCGCTGGCGTAGAGCAGCTCGGGCAGGCGCAGGGCGCGCAGGAGACCGTCGGCGCGCCCCAGCCAGCGCAAGGAGCGCGCGGCCACCGAACGCGAACAGGCGAAGTGGTCGCTCACATAATCGACCAGCCACGCGTCCGCCTGCAGCAGTTCGCTCGGGCTCACAAAGGTCTGGCGTGCCAGATGCGCATCCATCGCCCACTCCGCCGCGGCATGGGTGAGCGTGGGAATGTCCCACCATAGATGCTCGTGCGCCGGCACGAAGTGATGATGAGCGAGGATGTCCACCCACAGGTGGCTGGCGATACCCACGGCGGTGGCGCGCGCCTCGTCGCAGCCGGCCCGGGCCACCAGGCGATGCGCCTCCTCCCAGCGATGGGTGGCGGAGAATGCGCGCTGCGGCAGCAGAGCCAGATCGGGCAGGCAGGCGCCGGCCATCACGCGCATGGGATGGCGCCGCACGGCGCGGCGCAGCAGCGGATTCGCGAGCGGCAAGGCCCAGGTCAGCCACTGCGCGAAAAAGACGTGGGTGTAGAGACCCCACGCCCAGGCATCATGGGCGAAACACAGCAAGGGAACAAACCATAGCCAAGCGTGGCGCTTCATGGTCTGCAATGTGCCGCGGCGATGCGACAGGAAAATGGCATGCCCATGAAATATGCATGAACCGGGAGGGCGATTTTTTTCGGGGATAATCCGGCCCATGTTGTCCGGCCTCAACCCCCCCCAGCGCGCCGCCGTGCAATACCTCGACGGGCCCCTGCTGGTGCTCGCCGGGGCCGGCTCCGGCAAGACCCGCGTCATCACCCACAAGATCGCCTGGCTGCTGAAGGAATGCGGCTACCGCCCCGACGCCATCGCCGCGATCACCTTCACCAACAAGGCGGCGCGCGAGATGCAGGAACGCGTCTCCCGGCTGCTGACAGGCGTTTCCACACGCGGGCTGACGGTCACCACCTTCCATTCCCTCGGCTTGCGCCTGCTGCGCGAGGAAGCCTCCCATGCCGGCCTGAAGGCGCGCTTTTCCATCCTCGACGCCGCCGATGCCGGCGCCATCGTCGCCGACATCCTGCAGACCACCGACAAGGCCCTCATCCGCCAGACCTGCGGGCGCATCTCTGCCTGGAAAAACGCCCTCCTGTCTCCCGCACAGGCAGCGCAGATGGCGGAGGACGAGGCCGCGCACGTGGCGGCGCGCGTCTACGACCGCTACGCGGAAACCCTGCGCGCCTATCAGGCGGTCGATTTCGACGACCTCATCCGCCTGCCCGTGGAAGTCCTCGGCTCCCATGCCGAGGTGCGCGAGCGCTGGCAGAACCGCCTGCGCCACGTGCTGGTGGACGAGTATCAGGACACCAATGCCGCGCAATACCGCCTGCTCAAGCTGCTCACCGGGGTGCGCGCGGCATTCACCGCCGTGGGCGACGACGACCAGTCCATCTACGGCTGGCGCGGTGCGGACGCCGGCAACCTGCAGGCCCTGCGCGACGATTATCCGCACCTCGAAGTCGTCAAGCTGGAGCAGAATTACCGCTCCTGTACCCATATCCTGCAGGCCGCCAACCAGCTCATCGCCCACAACCCCAAGCTCTTCGAGAAGAAGTTGTGGAGTGACCTCGGGCCGGGCGAGGAAGTGCGCTTCCTCAGCCTGGCGGACGACGCGCAGGAGGCCGAAAACGTGGTCATGCGCCTGCTGGCGCACAAGTTCGAGCACCGCACGCGTTTTGGCGATTACGCCATCCTCTATCGCGGCAACCACCAGGCGCGCACCTTCGAGCAGGCCCTGCGCAACGAGAAGATTCCTTATCGCCTGTCCGGCGGGCAGTCGTTCTTCGACAAGGGCGAGATCAAGGATCTCACCGCCTACCTGCGCCTGCTGCTGAACCAGGACGACGACCCGGCCTTCATCCGCGCCATCACCACACCCCGGCGCGGCATTGGTCCCGCCACCCTGGAAAAGCTGGGCCAGGCCGCGGCCCGCCTGCAGGCAAGCCTGTTTGCGGCCATCGACAGCGCCGTCGCTGGAGAACTGCTGGGTGAGCGGCAGCTTGCGCCGCTGCGGGAATTCCGCAGCTTCATCGAGCGCCTGGAATGGAATGCCGCCAGGCTGCCGGCGGGAGAAATCATGGAGGAGCTGCTTGGCGCCATCGGCTACGAGACGCATCTGTACGACAGCGAGGAGGCGCGCACGGCAGAAAGCAAGTGGGGCAACGTGCGCGACTTCGTCGCCTGGCTGGCGAAAAAGGGCGAAGAGGACGGCAAGACCCTCCTCGAACTGGCCCAGACCGTCGCCCTCATCACCCTGCTGGAGGAAAAGGGCGACGAGGAAGCGGATGCGGTGAAACTTTCCACCCTGCACGCCGCCAAAGGACTGGAGTATGGCCACGTCTTCCTCGTCGGCGTCGAGGAGGGCCTGCTGCCGCACCAGAACGCCGTCGAGGAAGGCCGCCTCGAGGAGGAGCGTCGCCTCATGTACGTGGGCATCACGCGCGCGCGCAAGAGCCTCACCCTGTGCGCGTGCGCCAAGCGCAAGAAGGGCCGCGAAGCGACCAGCTGCGAACCCTCCCGCTTCATCGCCGAGATGGGTCTGGGCGGACCGGCGCGCAGCCGTGACAAGGGCGAGGAGAAACGTGCCGGCAGCGCGCGCCTGGCGCAGCTGAAAGCGATGCTGCAAGGGGCCTAGAAGGCTGCTGCAAAAAAGCACCAAAGCTGCTCAACAATT
>JAJXXS010000350.1 GCA_021780975.1 Pseudomonadota bacterium | reverse complement strand
ACTCGGCAGAACGACAAAACAAGTTGACGCGAACGAGAAGGCCGCTTAACTTATGAACCGACCGCCGTCCCAACCTTCAACTGAGTTTGGGACATTGCCGCGCGGCCTGCGCGAGATGCAGCAGGCAGGCGCCGATACCATCGCCCAGGACGAAGCCTCCTGCGTCGTCTACGGCATACCCAAAGAAGCCGTCAAGCTAGGTGCCGCGAACAGAACCCCGCCGGCGGGCGCTGAAATCGCGCGCAAACGACGGCTGCCGGCCGCCCGGCTCCAAACGCCGAAGAGGTCAGGAGTTGTCCTTGAGCTTCTTGATGCCCAGGGCGCCGAGCATGAATTTCTCATAGATCGGCTCCGACGTGCCTTTCTTCATCTTGCGCATGAAGTATTTCTCGAAGGCGATCTTGGCCAGGTGCACCCAGCGGCCCTGCTTGAACCAGTTGACGTTGCGCGGCGGGATTTGCGGCAGCGCCACGAAGGCGGCACCGGTATCGCCCATGTCCGCCAGGCAGATGGCGTTCCAGGTGGCTTTTTCGTAAGGCTCCTTGCCGTCCAACACGGCGCGGATGTTGTGCGCCGTGGCGGTGACCATGGATTCGATCATGTAGCCGGTCTTGGGCGTGCCGGTGGGCACCGGGGTCGTCTCCACGGGCGGAATCGCCACGCACACGCCCACCGAATAGATGTTCTGGTATTTGGGATTGCGCTGGTAGGGGTCGATGAGGATGAAGCCGCGCGGGTTGGTGAGGCCCTCGATGCCGAACACCGCGTCGACGCCCTTGAAGGCGGGCAACATCATGGAATAGCGGAAGGGCAGTTCGTGTTCGCGCTTGACGTTGCCGAGGTCGTCCAGTTCGGTGACGAACATCTTGCCCGCCTCGATCCGGCTCACCTTGGCATTGCAGATCCACTTGATGTGGCGGTCGCGCATGGCGGCTTCCAGCAGCCCCTTGGAGTCACCCACGCCGCCCAGGCCGAGGTGGCCGATGTAGGGCTCGGCGGTGACGAAGGTCATGGGCACGCGGTCGCGGATCTTGCGCCGGCGCAGGTCGGTATCCATGATGAAGGCGTGCTCGTAGGCCGGTCCGTAGCAGGACGCGCCCTGCACCGCGCCGACCACGATGGGGCCGGGATTCTGCACGAAGCTGTCCCAATCGGCCGCCGAGCGCAGGGCGTGGTCGACATGGCACACCGAGTGGGTATAGCCGCCGTGCGGGCCCAGCCCGGGGACCTCGTCGAAGGCCAGCTTGGGGCCGGTGGCGATGATGAGGAAGTCGTAGGCTACGCTGTCGCCGTTTTCCAGCTCGACGCGGTTTTCCGCCGGATGCACGCGCTTGGCGCCGCTGTTGATGAAATTGATGCCCTTCTTTTCCAGGTAGGGCGCGATGGGGAAGGCAATGTCCTCCTTGGTGCGCCACTTCACGCCGACCCATGGGTTGGACGGCACGAAGTGGAAGGTGTCGGTATTGGAGATCACCGTCACGCGGTCTTCCGCGCGCGCCGCCTCCTTCATTTCATAGGCCATGGGCATGCCGCCGATGCCGGCGCCGATGATCACGATATGGGCCATGTCAGTTCCGCTCCAGAAATGTTGAGTTGGTATTGGGGCATCCGCATAGCCAAGTTCGTGCCAACCCCAAAACCCGCTCCCTGCTTCAAATGATAGGTTCTGACCATGGCATTCGCCATGTCCGACATGATAAATTTGTCAGCATGGATGACACGACCGTCAATACCGCTCCTCCGCCGAGCGTCGAGCTCCAGTCCCTCATCGACTGCCACGAGCAGCCTTTCGTGGTGATCGACGTGGCCTATCGCGTCGTCGCCGCCAATGCCGCCTACCGGCGCAGCTACGGCGAGGAGGTGGTCGGCCGCCTATGTCACGAGGTGTCCCACCACTCGCCCGTGCCCTGCCACCTGAACGGCGAGGATTGCCCCCACCGCCAGGTGTTCGAAAGCGGGCTGCCGCACCAGGTTCTGCATACCCACTACGACGCCGCGAACGTCCCCGAGCATGTGCGCATCCAGGGCCACGTGCTGAACGGCGCCGACGGCGCGCGTTATCTGGGCGAGGCCATCGAGCCGCTGGTCGATCCCGTGCATGTGGCTCTGCCCGGCATGCGCATGGTGGGTCAGTCGCCGCCCTTCCTCAAATGCCTGGATCGCCTGGGGCGCGTGGCGGAAAGCGACGGCCCCGTGCTCATCCTCGGAGAGTCCGGCGTCGGCAAGGAACTGGCCGCCCGCTACGTGCACCAGTGCTCGCCGCGCCGCGGGCGGCCCTTCGTCACCCTCAACTGCGCGGCCATCCCCGAAGGCATGTTCGAAAGCGAGCTGTTCGGACACGAACGCGGCGCCTACACCGGCAGCGTGGCGCGCAAGAAGGGCCTGTTCGAGCTGGCCGACGGCGGCACTCTGTTTCTCGACGAAGTGGCGGAGATCCCGCGCCCGTTCCAGGCCAAGTTCCTGCGCGTGCTGGAAAGCGGCGAATTCCGCCGCATGGGGGGCACCGAGCTCTTGCGCGCGGATGTGCGCATCGTGTCGGCCACCAATCAGGATCTGCTGGAAATGAGCGAGCGCGGACTGTACCGCCTCGACCTCTATTACCGCATCGCCGGCCTGGACGTCGAACTTCCGCCCTTGCGCGCGCGCAAGAGCGACATCCCGCTGCTGGCGCAGTGGCTCATGCAGCAGCTCAATCGCAGCGGCCAGGCGCGCCACCGCCTAAGCGAAGAGGCGCTGGAGAAGCTTATGGACTACAGCTACCCCGGCAACGTGCGCGAACTGCGCAACCTGCTGATGAAGGCCGCCGCCCTGAGCCCCGGCGGCACCATAGAGCAAGAACACATCGTCCTGCCCACCTATGCGAACACTGCGCGTGCAGCGCAAGCGCAGCCGCCGGCCCGCGCCAGTCTGGAGGAGGTGACGCGCCAGCACCTGCGGGAACTCCTTGCGCGTCACGGCGGCAACCGCCGCCTCGCCGCCGGAGAACTCGGGGTGAGCGAGCGCACACTCTACCGTAAGATAAGCAAATACGGCCTCGACTGAGCCGGCGGAAGGCTTGAAGCGCAAAACAAAAGCCCCCGTGCCGGAAGGCGACGGGGGCTTGAGGGTGCACCCGTCGGAGGTTAAACGGTTTTGCCGCGGTAGATGACCATGGCGGCGCCCTGGGACTGGGCGAAGTTGTCGTAGCCGACGAGGCGCACATGGTTGTTGGGGTTGGCCTTGTGGCAGGCTTCGGCTTCGGCCAGGATGCGGTTCACGTCGG
>JAJXXS010000073.1 GCA_021780975.1 Pseudomonadota bacterium | reverse complement strand
GGCGCCCGCTCGACGCGGACGAGGAGTTGCACCGGGTCCGCGTCGACACCAGCTTCGGCATGGGATTCTCCAACCTGGTGGCTTTCTTCATCATGGTCACCACGGGCACGGTGCTGCATGGCCACGGCGTGACCAACATCACCACCACCGCGCAGGCCGCTCAGGCATTGCGCCCGCTGGCCGGCGACGCCGCCTATCTGCTGTTCAGCCTCGGCATCATCGGCACCGGGCTGCTCGCGGTCCCCGTGCTGTCGGGGTCCGCCGCCTATGCCTGGGCGGAATCGCACGGCCTGCCGGCCGGCATGGACCACCGCATCGATGCCGCCAAGGGCTATTACGGGGTGATGGCAGTGGCCGTCGTCATCGGCGTGCTCATCAACTTCACGCCCCTGCACCCCATCCAGGCGCTCTACTACAGCGCCGTGGTCAACGGCATCGTCTCGGTACCCATCATGGCGGTGATCATGCACATGGTCAGCCGGCGCCAGCTGATGGGGCGCTTCGTCGTCTCGGGCCGCCTGCGGGCGCTGGGATGGCTGGCCACGGCGGTGATGGCCCTCGCCGTGGCCATCCTGTTCTGGTCGCTGCTGCAGGGCAACTAGGCGGGCCCGGCCTTGAGTTTGCGCACCGCGCCTTTGGTTGTATGCTTGCCTGCAACGCAGGGGTTCCCGGCGGCCTAGCGGCGCCCGGGATGAGACAGACCCTTAGAACCTGATGCGGCTGACACCGCCGGAGGGAGCGTCGGCCCACGCTCCCTACACCTTATATATATGTATGGAGCGCCCATGAACGCCAATCCCAAGTTTCTCGCCAGCACCGCCCACGTCGACGAGGCGGCGGTGCAGCCTTTGCCGCATTCGCGCAAGATCTACGTCACCGGCTCGCGCCCCGACATCCGCGTGCCCATGCGGGAGATTTCCCAGGCCGACACGCCGGCGTCCTTCGGCGCCGAGCCCAACCCGCCTATCTACGTCTACGACTGCTCCGGCCCCTACACCGACCCTGCGGCGCGCATCGACATCCGCCAAGGCCTGCCGGCACTGCGCGCCGGCTGGATAGCGGAACGCGGCGACACCGAGACCCTGGCGGGACTGAGTTCGGAGTATGGCCGTCGCCAGGCGGCCGACGCGTCGCTCGCCGCCATGCGCTTTCCCGGTCTGTCGCGCCAGCCGCGGCGCGCGAAAGCCGGGGCCAACGTCACGCAGATGCACTACGCACGGCGCGGCATCGTCACGCCGGAGATGGAGTACATCGCCATCCGCGAGAACCTGCGCCGCCAGGACTACATCGAATCTCTCAAGGCCGCCGGCCCCACCGGGGCAAAAATGGCCGACTTGCTCGGTCGCCAGCACCCGGGGCAAAGCTTCGGCGCCGCCATCCCGGCCGAGATCACGCCGGAATTCGTGCGCAGCGAGGTTGCGCGCGGGCGCGCCATCATCCCCGCCAACATCAACCACCCGGAAACCGAGCCCATGATCATCGGGCGCAATTTCCTGGTGAAGATCAATGCCAACATCGGCAACTCGGCCGTCTCCTCGGGCATCGCCGAGGAAGTCGAGAAAATGACCTGGTCCATACGCTGGGGCGGCGACACGGTGATGGACCTCTCCACCGGCAAGCACATCCACGAAACCCGCGAATGGATCATCCGCAACAGCCCGGTGCCCATCGGCACGGTGCCGATCTACCAGGCCCTGGAAAAGGTCGACGGCCGCGCGGAAGAACTGACCTGGGAAATGTTCCGCGATACGCTCATCGAACAGGCCGAGCAAGGCGTTGACTATTTCACCATCCACGCCGGTGTGCGCCTGGCCTACATTCCCCTGACCGCCAAGCGCATGACCGGCATCGTCAGCCGCGGCGGCTCCATCATGGCCAAGTGGTGCCTGGCCCACCACAAGGAGAGTTTTCTCTACACGCATTTTGCGGAGATCTGCGAGATCATGCAGGCCTACGACGTGAGCTTCTCGCTGGGCGACGGCCTGCGTCCCGGCAGCATCTACGACGCCAATGACGATGCCCAGCTGGCCGAACTGAAGACGCTGGGCGAGCTCACCCAGATCGCCTGGAAGCATGACGTGCAGACCATGATCGAAGGCCCCGGCCACGTGCCCATGCAGCTCATCAAGGAGAACATGGATCTGCAGCTGGACTGGTGCGACGAGGCGCCGTTCTACACCCTGGGCCCCCTCACCACCGACATCGCCCCCGGCTACGACCACATCACTTCGGCCATCGGCGCGGCCCAGATCGGCTGGTACGGCACGGCGATGCTGTGCTACGTGACGCCCAAGGAGCACCTGGGACTGCCGGACAAGAAAGACGTGAAGGACGGCATCATCGCCTACAAGATCGCCGCCCATGCCGCCGACCTGGCCAAAGGCCACCCGGGGGCGCAAATCCGCGACAACGCCCTGTCCAAGGCGAGGTTCGAATTCCGCTGGGAAGACCAGTTCAACCTGGGATTGGACCCGGACACCGCCAAGGACTTCCATGACGAGACCTTGCCGCAGCAGGGCGCCAAGCTGGCGCACTTCTGCTCCATGTGCGGGCCGCATTTTTGTTCCATGAAGATCACCCAGGACGTGCGTGAATTTGCCGCGCGTGAAGGCGTGAGCGAGACGGCAGCCCTGGAGAAAGGCATGGAAATGAAGGCCGTGGAATTCGTGAAGCAGGGCGGCGAGGTCTATCGGCGCGCCTGAATTGCAGGCTCGGGAGCGAAGGTGCTCCAGGGATCGGGCCGGCAAGGACAAAGCCGCGGGATGGATGAGCAAATAAAAAGGGGGGCCAGATGCCCCCCTTGGCTTTGGCCAGTGGCCGCAGCCTTATAGCCCGAATGGCTTGATGACCGGTGTGCTGGGAATGTGAGCCGGAGCCGGTGCAGGCTTCGCGGCAGATTCCGAAACGGAAGACATCGCCGGTTTTGCGGGGGCAGCTTTCTTGGCCGCAGGTTTTTTGGCCGGGGCAGCTTTCTTGGCTGCGGGCTTCTTGGCTGCAGCTTTCTTGGCCGCGGGCTTTTTGGCCGGGGCAGCTTTCTTGGCCGCGGGCTTTTTGGCCGCAACTTTCTTCACTGCGGGCTTTTTGGCCGCAACTTTCTTCACTGCAGGCTTTTTGGCTGCAGCTTTCTTCACTGCGGGCTTTTTGGCCGCAACTTTCTTCACTGCAGGCTTTTTGGCTGCAGCTTTCTTCACTGCGGGCTTTTTGGCCGGGGCAGCTTTCTTGGCCGCGGGCTTTTTGGCCGGAGCAGCTTTCTTGGCCGCCGGT
>JAJXXS010000143.1 GCA_021780975.1 Pseudomonadota bacterium | reverse complement strand
CGCAGATATGTCCAGAAATCCATACCGGGGTAGGCCATGCCCGTGAGGTATACGAGCAAAACCGCATAGGCCAGCAGTCCATGCGTGCCGTGCACCAGAGCCGGCATTTTCCCGGCCAAAACATACAAGGTACCCATCCCGAACAATGCCGTGGCAATGACAAGCGACAGGCCGCTGAAAGTGTCTGAGCCTGGTGCCAGCACGGCCAGCGCAAGCGCCACCAAGCCGACTAGCGTCGCCACGACCCGATGCGCTGCCTCCGGATCGCCATGCCACATCAGCACCAAGATGTTGCGCGTATAAGGCCACCGCGTGCCCAGCGACAGGCCGTAGCCGAAGCCTTCCACCGTGCTTCCTAGGAGGATAAGCGTGCCGGCAAGTATGATCTGGGCCAGATACAGACCATCCACCAGCGCCGCCTTGCCGTAATGCGGTCCACCCAGGGCACGCCAAGTTCCAAGAATCACTGCGCTGGCCAGAAGCGTGGCCATAACCGCCCCCGTCAGCCGGACCGCAAGGCTCATCTCGCCCTCGACGGTATGGTGCGGCAGAGCCACCGCCCTGCTGGAATCGCCAGCCAGCGCCGCATCGAACTCCAGGTTTGCGCCCATCAGCGCGCCATTCCAGACATCGGCGGCACGCTGTTGGAAACAGGTGCGGACACGGCAGGCATGATCATGGTGCGGCGATAGAGGCCATGGAACATCCACGCTGACAGCCCCACTGTCAGGATAAACAAGGGGATGAACAGCACAAGCGAGACGGTATGCCATCTCTGGGTTTCCGAGAGCTCCATGTGCAGCAGAAAAACACCCTGAGCAATGACGACGACGCCGGCAATCCCGGTGGTAAACAGCAACAGGCTGAGCGGCGCCATGGCATGTTTGGCCACAGCCCAGGCAGCGACCGCCATCAGCACGGTGGAAAGCAGATACACCAACACGTAACCACGGCCATTCGCCAACTGGACCTCAGGATGCTCAAGCGGATTATTTGCGCCGTACGTCATGCAATCACTCCTTGCAGATAAACGAAGACGAAGACAAAGACCCATACGACTGACTGGAAATGCCAAAACAATTTCAGATTGATGAGCCGGTACACGACGTTGCTGCTGAAGCCCTCGCGCGCCATCTGCACCAACATGACCAGCATCCATAGCAGACCGACCACGATATGAAGCGCGTGGTAGATGACCAGCGTGAAAAATATGGACAGGTAGCCGCTGCGCTCCGGGGTTATCCCGGCGCTGAACAGGTGCCCGATGTCATGGCTGACCAAACCCAGAAAAACGATTCCGAAGATCATGGCGCCGACGATACCGCGCAGCACGCCGGAAGCGTTTCCCGATCTCAAGGCCACCATCGCATAGCCATAGCTGAGAACGCTGGTGAACAGGGCGAAAGTCTCGCCAAAGGCGTAGCCTGGTCGGATGACATCTGCAGGCGTCGGCCCACCAGCCATGTTCACGGCATGGCCGAGCACGCCATAGGAAGCGAACAACGCCGCATAAATCATGGCGTCGCTCAGCATGTAAAGCCAGAACCCAAAGGTCCGCGTGCCTATGACATCATGGCTGTGATGACCGCGATCCCACAGCACGGCCCTCTGGGGATCGATCATTTCATTCGCAGATGCACTCATGAATCGCCACTCCGATAAACATTAGGTAGGAAGTATCGCCATGGCCCGCCCGCCCTGCAGGCAGGCCATCGTCTGTACGAACTCAGGACGCATGCGCAGAGGACAAGCCGTCCCCCACACGCTTTTTGCGGCCGCCATCATTGCTGTCGGCGGCCATTGCAGAATCCTGAGCAAGCAAGCTGCCTTCGACGCGTTTCACCTCCTCGGCGGATACGATGTAGTCCGTGTCCCGGGCGAAGGAACGCACGATGATCAGGCCCACGATCCCTGCCAGGCACAAGGCTGCAAGCCACCAGATGCGCCATACCAGGGCAAAGGAAAGTGCCAGGGAGAACGCGCCGAGAATGATTGGAATCCCGGTATTCCGTGGCATGTGGATCGCCTCGTAATGATCGTGACCCAGCTTGGCCAAGCCGTTCTCGTTGCGCCAGGCCCATTCGTCCCTGGCATTGATGTTGGGTATGTACGCGAAGTTGTAGAACGGAACAGGAGACGGGGTCATCCATTCCAGGCTTCTGCTGCTACCCCACGGGTCGGCGCCGACGCGATTCAGCGCACGATCGCGCAGGCTGACATAAAGCTGAGCGACCAGATAGACCGCCGACAGGCAATAGAGGACGATGCCGGCCATTTCCGCATCGAGCAACGGCTGCCACTGCGCATAGGGAACATAATCAAGGCGCCGCGTCATGCCCATGAAACCCAGGGTGAACATGGGGATGAACACCGTCGCGGTGCCCGCCGTGAACAGCCAGAAGAACCACTTCCCCCAACGTTCATTAAGGCGAAACCCGAACACCTTGGGGAACCAGAAATTCACCGCCCCGAAGATGGCATAGACGATGAGCAGCAGCATGAGGTGGAAATGCGCCACCACGAACACGCTGTTGTGCACCATATAGTCATTGGTCGTGAAGGCGTTCATCATGCCCGTCATACCGCCGACCAGCAGGAAGAACAACGCCGCACAGGCCCAGATCATGGGGAGATCGAAGCGCAGGCGTCCCCGGTACATGGTGAAAAGCCAGTTGAAGACCTTCACGCCGGTCGGTATGCCCACGAGCATGGTGGCGACGCTGTAATAGGCATTCACGTCGGGCGCCGCGCCCATGGTGAAAAAGTGGTGTAGCCACACCCCCCACGACACACCCGCGATGCCGAAGGACGCAAGCACCATCCCCGTGTATCCGAACAGGGGTTTTTCGGAGAAGACCGGAATGATTTCCGACAACATGCCAAAGGCAGGGAGGATCACGAAATAGACTTCCGGATGGCCCCAGATCCAGAACAGGTCGTTATAGAGCATGAGGTTGCCGCCCATGCCCGCGGTATAGAAGTGCGTACCCAGATAGCGGTCCAGGCTCAGCAGCGCCAAGCACAACGTCAGGACTGGGAACGAGGTCAGAGAAATGATATTGGCGCTCAGCGATGCCCAGGTAAACATGGGGAGCCGCATCCAGGTCATCCCGGGAGCGCGCATCTTGACGATGGTCGCGATGAGGTTGATACCTCCCAGGGTCGTACCCACGCTGCTGAGCTGGAACGACCAGATCCAGTAGTCGACACCGACGCCGGGACTGTAGGGCAACTCGTTGATGGGCAGATTGCCAAACCAGCCCGCG
>JAJXXS010000380.1 GCA_021780975.1 Pseudomonadota bacterium | reverse complement strand
GTGCAGCCCCACCGTCTCGGCGATTTCACGCAGTACGAGGGGGCGCATGGCGACTTCCCCGTGTTCGAGGAACTGCCGCTGGCGGTCCACGATGGCTTGTGACACGCGCAGGATGGTGTCGAAGCGCTGTTGCACGTTCTTGATGAGCCACTTGGCTTCCTGCAGCTGGGCGTTGAGTTGGCCGCCGCCACTGTCGCGATGGCGCGCCAGGATGTCCGCATATACCCGGTTGATGCGCAGCTTGGGCATGGCGTCGCTGTTGAGGGTGGCGAGCCAGAGTCCTTTGACCTTCTTGACGATGACGTCAGGCACTACGTACTGCGTTTCGTCGCTGCCGAAACTGGCGCCTGGCCTGGGATTGAGGCTGAGGATGAGCTCGCGTGCCAAGCGCAGCCCGGCATCATCGATCTGCAGGACGCGCTTGAGCTTGCCGACGTCGCGGTTGGCGAGCAGGTTGAGGTGCAATGCCGTGATCTGCAGCGCCGCGGCGCGCCCGGGCGTGTTCTCTGGCAGGGGCTGAAGCTGCAGGTTGAGGCATTCGCCCAGGTCGCGGGCGCCGACGCCAGTAGGGTCCATGTGCTGGAGATGCTTGAGGGCGATGTCGAGTTCCTCGGGATCGGTCTCCCATTCAGGGGGGAGCGTATCGAGAACGTCCTTGAGGCTCAGCGTCAGGTAGCCATCGTCGTTGAGGGCATCGATGAGAAAGGTGACCATCAGCCGGTCGCGTGCCTCCAGCGGGCTGACGGCGAGCTGTTCCAGCAGGTGTTCGCGCAGCGTCTTGTGCAGGGCGGGGGTGTCAGGGCCGCTGTCGTCGTCATCGTCGCCGCGCGCCGCGTAGTCGTTCCAGTCCAGATCGGAGAGGTCGGGGCCCTCGGCAATGCCAGCGTCGTCGACCTCCTCGCGGTTGCTCTCGGCCGGGGCCGCCTCGCTTGCCTCGTGCGAGGGGGGCAGGCCGTGCTCATCGTCATTCTCGATTTCCAGCAGGGGGTTGTCCTGGAGCATCTGCTCCAATTCCTGGCTGAGTTCCAGGGTGGACAGCTGCAGCAAGCGTATGGATTGCTGCAGCTGCGGCGTGAGCGCGAGGTGCTGACTGAGCTTGAGTTGGAGGTTGTGCTTCATGACTACGTTAGCGGCCTTGGCGGGTCAGGCCTTTAGGCCGCTTCTCTGTCCAGGATAGCCTTGTTTCCCCACTATATCCACTGCCTGTGACGGCTGCAATACGGCCGCGGCGCGGGGTGCAAGAATTACAGCTTGAAATGCTCGCCCAGGTATACCTTGCGCACGGCCTCATTGCTGATCAGGCTGTCCGGGTGCCCTTCCGCGAGGACGTGGCCCTCATTGATGATGTAGGCGCGCTCGCAGATACCCAGCGTTTCGCGCACATTGTGGTCGGTGATGAGCACCCCGATGCCCTTTTCCTTGAGAAAGCGGATGATTTTCTGGATGTCCAGCACGGCAATCGGGTCGACGCCGGCGAAAGGCTCGTCGAGCAGGATGAAGCGCGGATTCATGGCCAGCGCGCGCGCGATCTCCACGCGCCGCCGCTCGCCTCCCGACAGGCTCTGCGCAGGCGCATCGCGCAGGTGGGCTACCCCCAGGTCGTCCAGCAGGTTGGTCAGATGCTCCTCCTGCTCGGCGCGGCGATAGCCTTTCAATTCCAGCACGGCGCGGACGTTCTGCTCCACGCTGAGCTTGCGGAAAATGGAGGGCTCCTGCGGCAGATAGGAAATTCCCGCGCGCGCGCGCTTGTGGATGGGCTGGTGGGTGAGGTCATGCGCATCCAGGCCGATGCTGCCGTCGTCACACGCAATGAGTCCCACCACCATGTAGAAGCAGGTGGTCTTGCCGGCGCCATTGGGACCCAGCAGCCCCACCACCTCGCCGCTGCGCACCTCGAAGGAGACGTCGTGGACGACGGTGCGTTTCTTGTAGCTCTTGCGCAGATGCTGGGCGGCGAGCGCGCTCATGGACCGGCTGTTCAACGCTTTTGCGCCGGGGTTGCGGCGGCGCTGCCTTGCTTGCGCGGCATGATGACCATGCGCACCCGACCCCTCGGCTTGTTGGGGGCGCCGACCACTTTGAAGAATTCCGTGCGCGTGTTGTAGGTGACGATGTTGCCCTGCACCTGGTCGCCGCCGCGGCGCAGGAAGGCGTTGCCGGTCAGGGTCAGCTCGCCGGTAGCATCGTCGTAATGGGCCTGCGCTGCGTAGGCTTCGACGTATTGATCGGAATTTTCCTCTTTCTCGCGGAACTTGACCGGGTTGCCGTAGGCGGTCACGGTCTTGAGGCCGTTGCCGCTTTGCGTCACCACCAACTTGTCGGCCTGCATCATCATGGTGCCCTGCGTGGCGACCACATTGCCGGTATAGGTGCCGACCTTGGTGATGTCGTTCACGGTCAGGCTGTCGGCCTCGATGTTGAGGGGTTTTTCGCGGTCGCTGCTGGCCGCCAGGACAGGCGGCGCCAGCAGGAGCAATGGGAGCAGAAGGAGAAGACGCTTAAACATGGCCGGGTAGATATTGGGTCATTACTCGTCCGCGCAGATTCACCACGCGGGTTTGGGTGTTGGCGGTGAGGGACAGGGCGCTGCCGGAAAACTGTGGCCCGCTGAAGGCGACTGGGCCAGGGGCGCTGAGCAGGTTTTGCTGCGGCCAGATATGCACGAGGTCGGTGGTGATGCGGTTGGGTTCGGCCTGCCCGGGGATGTTCTGGGTGGCCACCACGCGGTCCGACAGGGTGACAAAATCCCCGCCCTTTTGCACCGTCCCGGTGCGCGCGCTGACCGTCATGACACCTTGGTCGGGCGAATAATAGGTAAGTTCCGGGCTGCCGAGCACGGAGTAATCGCGCACTAGAAAGTGGTCCAGGGTCTGCGCTTGCAGGCGGTATTGGATTTTTCCCGCAGCGTTGGTCTGCACGCTCACCAAGCCCTGCGCCACCGCATCGGGGCCGGGGTTCGCCTTGGCTGGTGTGTAGGAGGACTGCACGGCGCGCTCCAGCCAGTAGGTCAGGCCGGCCAGCAGGACGAGCAGCAGGATGGGGAACCAGATGGATGCGCGGTCCACGGCTTAGGCGAGATAGGGGGCCATCTGCGTCTGCCAGGTATCCTGCGCGCGCATGATCCATTCGCACACCTCGCGCACTGCGCCGCGGCCGCCTTCCCGCACGGTCGTGTAGTGGGCATGCGACTTGACCAGTTCGGGGGCGGCAGGAACGGTGAGGGCCAGGCCGACGCGGCGCATGACCGGGAGGTCGACCACGTCGTCCCCCA
>JAJXXS010000142.1 GCA_021780975.1 Pseudomonadota bacterium | reverse complement strand
GAGTGGGTCTCGATGATCCGGCCGTTTTCGTCCTGCATGAGATAGGAGCGGAAGCCGTGCAGCACGCCGGGCGTGCCGGCCGACAGCGGCGCGGCGTGGCGGCCACTGGCGATGCCCTCGCCGCCCGCTTCCACGCCGATCAGGCGCACCTGCCCGTGCGGGATATAGGGGTGGAAGATGCCGATGGCGTTGGAGCCGCCGCCCACGCAGGCGATGACACAATCCGGTTGCCGGCCGATGAGCTCGGGCATCTGCACGAGGCATTCCTCGCCGATGACGCATTGGAAATCGCGCACCAGCATGGGATAGGGATGCGGGCCGGCGGCGGTGCCGAGAATGTAGAAGGTGGATTCGACGTTGGTGACCCAGTCGCGCATGGCTTCGTTGAGCGCATCCTTGAGCGTCTTGGAACCGGAGGAGACAGGCACCACGGTGGCACCCAGGAGTTTCATGCGGAAGACGTTGGGCGCCTGGCGCTGCACGTCCTCGGCGCCCATGTACACCACGCATTCCATGCCGTAACGCGCCGCCACCGTCGCGCTGGCCACGCCGTGCTGTCCCGCGCCGGTCTCGGCGATGACGCGCTTCTTGCCCATGCGGCGAGCCAGCAGGGCCTGGCCTATGGTGTTGTTGATCTTGTGCGCGCCGGTGTGGTTGAGATCCTCGCGCTTGAGGTAGATCTGCGCCCCGCCGTAGTGGGCTGACAGCCGGCGCGCGTGGTAGATGGGGCTGGGGCGGCCGACATAGTGTTTCAATTCATGGCGGAACTCGGCCATGAAGGCGGGATCGTCCTTCGCCGCCAGGTATTCGCGCTTGAGTTCCTCCAGCGCGCTCATGAGCGTCTCCGCCACGAAGATGCCGCCATAAGGCCCGAAGTGGCCGCGCGCGTCGGGAAGGTCGTTGAGGTTCATGCTTTCGCTCGCTCGATGAATAGGCTGACTTTGGCGGGATCCTTGCGCCCCGGCCCGGCTTCCACGCCGGAGGAAACATCCACGGCCCAGGGGCGCACCTGGGCCACGGCCTCCCGGACGTTGTCGGGCGCCAGTCCTCCCGACAGCACAATGGGTTTGGGGAGCGCCAGAGGAATCCGGCTCCAGTCGAAGCGCTCGCCAGTGCCCCCGGGCACGCCCGGCACATAGGCGTCCAGCAGCAGCGCCTGGGCGGCGGCGTAATCCGCGGCGCATTGTAGCAAATCGGTGTCCGCTCTCACGCGCACGGCCTTGAGGTAGGACCGCCCGAAGCGTGCACAATAGGCCGGGCTCTCCTGCCCGTGGAACTGCAGGACGTCGAGCGGCACGCGTTCCAGCACGGCGCGCACATAGTCTTCCAGGGCATCGACGAACAGGCCCACCACGGTGACGAAAGGCGGCAGGGCGCGGACGATGGCGGCGGCAGCCGCCACTTCCACGTAGCGCGGGCTCTGGTCATAGAACACCAGGCCGATGGCATCAGCACCGGCATGGGCGGCATGCAAGCCGTCTTCGATGGAGGTGATGCCGCAGATCTTGACCCGGGTCATGGCAGTGGCGAGGCGAAACGGCAAGTATGCCCGTTTCCCGGCCGGGCGGCACCGCCTCGCGGCGGCGAACTCGTTTCAGGGGCAGGCGCTGGCGCCCTTGGCCACGCGCACCCGGCCCTGGTTGCTGACAATGATGCTGCGGCCGTACCCGGGTCCGCGCGCATCGCACAAACGGAAAGTGTCGTTGTAGCCCGCGGAAAAGCCCTGGCCGTCGAAGCGCACGCGCACCTTCTTGCCCTTCTGCAGGCTGTGGCTGGAATGCACGGCCGACCAGCGGTGCAAGAGATCCTCGCCAGGGTCGAGGATGCCGTCGCCATCGGCGTCGGCGAAAGCCATCCAGCCTTGCGCCCAGTCGCTCGTAGCCAGGCAGGCGCCGGAGCTTTCGGCGCAGACGGTGACGTGGCTGCCGCGCTTCACCGCCTCGCTGCGGGCATACTGCAGCGTCACAAGCAGGCCGTTGGCCTGGGTGCTGAGACGGTTTTCCTGCACCAGGTTCGTATACGCCGGAGCACCGGCAGCCATGAGCAGCGCCGCGATGGCGATCACGGCGAGGGCCTCGACCAGGCTCAGGCCCCTCTGGAAACGATGGTTGGCTCCCATTTATTCTCCCCCAAGGCGGCTGAATTGTTAGAATCGTCGCGTGACTTAAACACTATAGAAGCTAATTCGTGGATGTCATTCTCCTGGGTGCCGGGGTATCAGGGCTGTCTGCGGGGCTGGAATTGGCCCGCCGCGGCATCCGCGTCACGCTGCTCGATCGCGGTTCCCTCGGGGGGGAATCCACCTGGGCCGGTGCTGGCATCCTGTTTCCCCTGCTGCCCTGGCAGTACGGCGAGGATTTCAACCGTCTGGCGCTCGCCTCCCTGGCGCACTACCCCGACTGGATAGCCTTTCTGCGCTCGCTGTCGCAGACGGACCCGGAATATGTCGCCAGCGGTCTGCTCGTGCTCCCGCCCGTCGGTGAAGGCGCCGAGGCGTGGTGCGCCACGCACGGCTTCAGGTGCAGCCCGGCGCCGGAGGATATGCCCGGCCTCGCCTCGCCTCCGCCGCCCGGGAGTCTGTGGCTGCCGCAGGTCGCCCACGTGCGCAACCCGCGCCTGGCACGGGCCCTGGCGGAGGCCATCCGCGCCCTGGGCGGGCATATCGAAGACAACGTCGCCATCGAAGATATCGCCCTGCAAGACAGCCGCCTGCTGAGCGTGCGCGCGGGCGGCAAAATCTACGAGGCGGACAATTTCGTTCTCGCCACCGGCGCGTGGTCTCGCCTGCCGCTCGCCAATCTGCCCGCCCTGCCCGCCATCCGTCCGGTACGCGGGCAGATGCTGCTCTATCCGCCCGGCAGCCACCGCCTGCAGCAAATCATCTACCAGGATGGCTTCTATCTCGTTCCACGCAAGGACGGCCACCTGCTGGCCGGCAGCACGCTCGAATTTGCCGGCTATGCCAAGGAAGCCGACGAGGAAACCCGTCAGCGGCTGCATCGGCGCGCAAGCAACCTGCTCGGCGGGCTGCCGGAGCCCATCCGGCATTGGGCGGGGATACGTCCGGGCAGCCCCGACAACCTGCCCATCATCGGCCCCCACCCGGATTTCGCCAATCTTTACCTCAACGTCGGCCACTTCCGCTACGGCGTGACGCTTGCGCCCACCAGCGCGCGCCTGCTGGCCGACCAGATGACCGGAGCGGTGCCGGAACTGCCCACGGCGCCCTATTCCCTGAACGCGGCTTTGGCCCGGACCTGGCCGGAGCCAGAAGTTTGAACG
>JAJXXS010000291.1 GCA_021780975.1 Pseudomonadota bacterium | reverse complement strand
GCCCTGGGGAGCGGCTACGGCGCCGAGTTCCGCCGCCCCCTCGGAATTTCCATCGTCGGCGGACTGCTCGTCAGCCAGGCGCTCACCCTCTACACCACGCCAGTGGTATATCTCTACATGGACCGTCTGCGCCTCTGGTTCCTGCGCCGCACCGGGCGCGGGGACGCGCGCCTCTCGCCACTCTGAAACCGCCATGGCCAAACTCTCGCCTTATCTTCCTTTACTTCTCGCCGCTGGCCTCGCCGGCTGCACGGTCGGCCCCGATTACCATCGTCCCGCCGTGGCGGTGCCGGCGCACTATGCGGAAAACGGCCCGTGGCAACCCGTCAAGGCAGCCGCCCCGGTGGCGGAAGCACGCTGGTGGGAAGTTTTTGGCGACCCGACGCTGGATGCGCTGGAGGCCCGCGTGCAGGTATCCAACCAGACCTTGAAAGCTGCCGAGGCGCAATATCGCCAGGCGCTTGCCCTTGCCGCCGAGGCACGCGCCGGCCTGTACCCCACCCTTGGGGCGAGCATGTCGCTCAGCCGCAACGCGTCCTCCTCCGCGGTGGGCGTGGTAAAAAGCGGCAGCATCGTCAACAACGTCGCGGGCTCGCTGCAAGCCGCCTGGGCCCCCGACGTATGGGGACGCATCCGCCGCCAGATCGAAGCGGGAGCAGCCAATGCCCAAGCCTCGGCGGCCGACCTCGCGGGCGCCAGGCTCTCCCTCCAGGCGCAACTGGCGCAAAACTACTTTTCCCTGCGCCTGGCCGATGCCCAGCGCCAGCTGCTGGAAAAGACTGCCGCGGCCGACCGCGACATCCTCGCCATCACGCGCAACCAATACGCCAGCGGCATCGTCTCCCAGGCCAGCGTCGCCCAGGCCGAGGCGCAGTATAAAAGCGCCCAGGCGCAGGCGGTCGACGCCGGCGTGGCACGCGCCCAATACCTGCACGCCATCGCCGTGTTGATCGGGGAGCCTGCGTCCACTTTCCAGCTGGATCCCATCGACAACTGGCGCGCCTCTCTTCCTGCCATCCCCCCGGGCCTGCCTTCCCAGCTCCTGCAGCGCCGCCCCGACATCGCCGCCAGCGAACGGCAGATGGCAGCGGCCAATGCCCAGATCGGCGTCGCCGAAGCGGCCTGGTACCCCAGCTTCACCTTCTCCGCCAACGGCGGACTGCAGGCTCCCTCCCTGGCACAGTGGCTCTCCGCCCCAGCGCGCTTCTGGTCGCTGGGCCCCGCGCTGACAGAGACGCTGCTCGATGGCGGCCTGCGGCGCGCCCAGACTGCGGCCGCCAAGGCCGCTTACGCGGCGGCCGAGGCCAATTATCGGCAGACCGTCCTGGGGGCTTTTCAACAGGTGGAGGACAATCTCTCGGCGCTCGGCATCCTCGCCAAGGAGGCGGCGCTGCAAAAGGAAGCCCTGGACGCTGCACGCCGTTCCTACGATCTCACGATGAATCAGTACCGTGCAGGCATCGTCGGCTACATCAATGTGCTGACCGCACAAAGCAGCCTCCTGGCCAGCGAGAAAAGCGTGCTGACCGTGGCCGGCCAGCGCCAGACGGCGAGCATCGCGCTCATCCAGGCACTGGGAGGACGTTGGAACTAGCCGACTGGCCTGCCGGCCGAACGTTTTCAGGGCGCGGCGCGCCTTTCAGGCCTGATGCGCATCGACAAACTGCAGAAAGGCGGCCGCCTTGTCCAGGCATTCCTGGTATTCCTCGTCCGCGCGCGAATCCGCAACGATGCCGCCCCCTGCCCAGAAATGCAGGCGCCCCTGCGTGATCGCAGCGGTGCGGATGGCAATATTGAGGTCCATGTCGCCGTTGCTGCTCAGCCAACCGATGGCCCCGCAGTAGATGCTGCGGGGCGCGGGCTCCAGCTCGGCGATGATTTCCATCGCCCGTCCCTTGGGCGCCCCGGTGATGGAACCGCCGGGAAAGGCCGCGCGCAGCAGGTCGATGGCCTCGCGCCCCGGCGCCAGACGGCCCGTGACGCGGCTTACCAGGTGATGCACCCTGGCAAAGCTTTCGACCTTGAAGAGTTCCGGCACTGTCACCGTGCCGGGCCGGCAGACCCGGCCCAGATCGTTGCGCAACAGATCGACGATCATGAGATTCTCCGCCCGGTCCTTGACGCTCTCCTGCAGATCCCGCAGGAGGTCGCCGTCGCGCGCCGCATCGGCGGCGCGGGGACGCGTGCCCTTGATGGGACTGGTTTCCACCCCCTCGCCTTGCACACGGAGGAAGCTCTCCGGCGAACAGGACAGGACTTGCCCGAACGGGTAGTTGAGATAAGCCGAGAAAGGCGCCGGGTTCAAGGCGCGCATCTCCCGATAGGCAAGCCAGGGATCGCCCGCCGCCGGTGCGCTGAAGTGCTGCGCCAGATTGATCTGGTAGCAATCGCCGGCAGCGATATAGTCCTGGATGCGCTGAAATGCCCGGCGATAGGATGCCGGAGTGAAATTGGCCTGCAGCGGGGCGGTCACGCGGAAGGCATCGCGCATCGCCTTGTACCCGTCCGGCTCCTCGAACAGGCGCACCAGTTCCTCCGCCTGGGCGGCGCTGGCGGGATCATGTTCGGCAATGAGCAAGCGCGTAGCACGCTGCCCATGGTCCACGATCAATGCCCAGTCGTACAGTCCCACGGCCATGTTTGGAAGCAGGCCGCCATCCTTGGGGGCAGGCCGCCCGCCGATCCCCAGGTCATAGGCGAAATACCCCATGGCTCCGCCGAGAAAGCCGGCCTGCGCGGGCCTCGTCTCCCGCGGCAAATAGCGGCGCAGCAAATCGAGCGGATCGTCGTCAAACCATTGCGTGCCGCGCGAATCGACCACTTCGGTGACGGCACCGCGGGTCACCAGTGTCAGATATGGGCGCGCAGCGAGCAGATCGACACCTGTGCAGTTGGCGCCACCTCCGCTGTCGAGAAAGACTGCCCAGGGCTCGTCGGCCAGCACCTGGAACACCGCCGCGCTGTCGGCACGGTAAGGCAGCGGGATGGTTATCACCGGCTTGCCCGTCGACGATGCATCTCAACCACGGCGACCGGGCGCGGTGCAGCGTTGGTTTGCCCAAACGCGCCCGGAGCCCTTGATCCCGCCTGCCCGCAGGTCATCTCATGCCGATCGGGTCTGCCCCGCCTGGCCGGACGCCAGTGCCTCCGGTCGATGGATACCGAACCCCTGCGCATAATCCAGCTGCAGCCTAACAAGCTCTTTGCGGATCGCTTCCGTCTCGACGAATTCCGCGATGGTCTTGATGCCGACGACATGGCCGATGCGATTGATGGATTCCACGATGGCGTAG
>JAJXXS010000113.1 GCA_021780975.1 Pseudomonadota bacterium | reverse complement strand
CGCCGGGCCGCAGGGGGATCTATTTGCTGCTGCGCCCCAGGCGCCCGTCATCCACCCCCTCATCGAGCAACTCGCCACACTCAATCCCGATGCGCTGAGCCCGCGTGCGGCGCTTGATTTGCTCTATGAACTGAAAAAACGCGCACAGGAAACGCCGTGAAGACCTTGTATCGAGACGCCGACGAACCGGGAATGGATTTCACCGCGTCGCTGGAACTGGCGCGGGTCATTGCGCGACAGCGCCTGGGCGAGGAAGCAATGCTGCTTTCTTGGTATGACCGCGAACGCGACTACGAATCACCGGCCGGGGTCAGCGAATGCCACGAAAACTGTCCCACCAAGGGGTATTGGGATTATGCCGCGAACCGCGGCGCACGACTCGCGATAAATTTCGCGCACGGCAAGTACGTGTTCTGCTTTCTTTGAGTACCGTCAGCCGTGCCCATGCCACAGGTATTTGTAAATGAAACCGGGGAAGGCAAATACCAGGAAAAGCGAAGCGGTGACGGCATAAAACTCCCAATGCTGGCGCGCCACCTCCCCCAGATTCCTTTCCAGCAGATAGGCGACGCCGCCAACCAGAAAATACAACACCACCAGTTCGAGCAAGCGCCAGATAAAAGCCTTGCTGCCACTCCGGGGGGCGAGGATAAAAAATATTCTGTCGATGAAGAAAGGCAGATTGGCCGCCAGAAAGGCGACAAGCAGGAGGATCCAGGGGCTGGCGGCAGGAGTCACAACGAGGCTCTCAAGGCGTAAAGACAAAGATTCATAAGAGGGCTGGGCAGTATCCCGAGCAACAGCAGGGCCAGCCCATTGGCAGACAACACCAGACGCATGTCCGTTCCGGCGGAAATTTCCGCGCTTTGTTCCGGGTTGTCAAAATACATCAGTTTGACCACCCGAAGGTAATAGTAGGCGCCGATGAGGGAAAACATCACCGCCGCCACCGCGACCCACAGATAGCCCTGGTTGACCACCGCCTGGAGCACCGCCAGCTTGGCATAAAATCCCACCGTCGGGGGGATGCCGGCCATGGAGAACATGGTGATCAGCATGAGAAATGCCAGCCACGGACTGCGCGCATTGAGGCCCTTGAAGTCCTCCAGCCGGTCACTTTCAAAACCGGCGCGTGAAAGCAGGAGGATCATCCCGAACGCAGCCAGACTCATGATCAGGTAGGCAATGGCGTAAAACAGCGCTGCACTGTATCCGTCCCTGTCCGCCGCCAAGACGCCCAGCAGCATGAAACCCATGTGCGCGATGGTGGAATAGGCCAGCATGCGCTTGAGGTTGGTTTGCGCAATGGCCGTGATGTTGCCGATCGCCATGGACAGCACTGCCAGCACCACGAGCATCTGCTGCCAGTCGATGAAGAGCGGCTCCAGCCCCCATACCAGGACGCGCAGCAAGAAGGCCAGCCCCGCCAATTTGGGGGCCGAGCCGATGAACAGGGTCACCGCGGTAGGCGCCCCCTGATAAACATCGGGCACCCACATGTGGAAAGGCACTACCCCCAGCTTGAAGGCCATGCCCGCAACCATGAAGACGAGACCGAATACGAGGGGCAGGCTGGGAAACGTCCCCGCTGCCAGGACGCTGCGCATCTGTCCTAGATAGAGGGTGCCGGTCACGCCATAGATCATGGACATGCCATAAAGGAGCATGCCCGAGGCGATGGCACCCAGCACGAAGTATTTCATGGCCGCCTCGCTCGCCAGCGTGGAATCGCGCTGCAAAGCCACCAAGGCGTAAAGCGAAAGAGACATGAGTTCCAGCCCCAGATAAAGCATGAGGAAGTGATAGGCGGAAATCATCACCATCATGCCGAGGAGGGAGAACAGCGCCAGAACGAAAAACTCGCCACGGTAGAGATTGCGCTCCTTGAGGTAATCACGCGCATACGTCAGCGTCGCGGCCACCGCGAGATAGAGCACCAGTTTGCTCACCGCTGCGAGCGGATCCTCGATGAACATGCCGTAGAGCGCTGTCGCCGGGGCACTCCCCAGGTGCGGCAGGGTCAGCCAGGTGCAGCCCGCGAGGGTCGCCATGGTGAGCAGGTAGCTGATATAGCGGTTCGCCGGCGAAAGCAACGTGTCGACCAACAGGATGGCAGCGGCCATCCCCAGCAAAAAAAGCTCCGGCAGGAGCGGCTGCAGGTCTGCGAAATCAAGGGGCGGCAAGGGGATCATCACGCTATCCTAGTGTCCTGAGTCGGAGGTTCGTGGAATATTTGCGGAGATGGTTGGATAGGTATCGAAAAATGGCGATATCGCAGTCAGACGCGAAGCCGCGCGCAGCGAAGTTGCACACCTCGCGAGCACGGCGCCAAAGTATGGCGGCGATATTCGACATTTTTCCATAACGAATTCCCGACTCAGGACACTAGGGCAGCTTGCTGTGAACGACATGGGTAAGCAGATTGTCCACCGAGGCATGCATGACATCGGTGAAGGGTTTGGGGTAGATGCCCAGGGCGAGGACGAGGACGGCGAGCGTGGCGAGGATGCCGAATTCACGGCCGTCGAGGTCGCGCATCTTTTCCACGGCGGGATTGGTGACGCGGCCGAAGATCACGCGCTTGTACATCCACAGGGTGTAGCCGGCGCCGAGGATGAGCGTGAGGCCGGCGGCGAAGGCGTACCAGAAATCCACGCGCATGGCGGAGAGGATGACCATGAACTCGCCGACGAAGCCGCTGGTGGCGGGCAGGCCGGAGTTGGCCATGGCGAAGAGCATGAAGAAGGCGGCGAACACCGGCATGACGCGCGCAAGCCCCCCATAGTCCTTGATCTGGCGCGTATGCAGACGGTCGTACATGACCCCTACCGAAAGAAACAGCGCGGCAGAGACAAATCCATGGGAAATCATCTGCACCAGGCCGCCTTCGATCCCGAGTGGGTTGAACATGAAGAAGCCGAGGGTGACGAAACCCATGTGTGAAATCGACGAATAGGCGATGAGTTTCTTCAGATCCGACTGCACCAGGGCAACGAGCCCGATGTAGACCACGGCGATGAGGGAAAGCGCCACCACAACATTGGCCAGAAGATGCGCTGCGTCGGGGACTATGGGCAGGATGAACCGCACGAAACCGTAGGCGCCGACCTTGAGAGTGATTGCCGCCAGCACGACGGAGCCACCGGTAGGCGCTTCCACGTGGGCGTCCGGCAGCCAGGTATGGACGGGCCACATGGGGACCTTGACGGCGAAGGCGAGGAAGAAGGCGAGGAAGATGAGGACCTGGGCGGTCATGCCCAGGGGGAGGCGGTAGTAGTCGAGGATGCTGAAGCTGC
>JAJXXS010000362.1 GCA_021780975.1 Pseudomonadota bacterium | reverse complement strand
CGTTGAAATTGCCGCGCCGGTACAACACTTCCTCCGTGACGGCGAGCTTTTCGGCCAGCTTCTTGTCGTAGGGGGCACGCACCTTCTGGATCAGTTGGCTCATGCCGGGGTCGGCGGGGAGGAGGTTGGAGAACACGGGCAGCAGCTTGTACTGCCAGCCGGCGATCTTGCCGCCCTTGACGTCCAGATCCAGCACGCCGAGGAACTTGCCGTTGGAACCGGCATTGGTTACGTAGGTTACGCCCCCGGCGTTCTTGACCGGGACGGGGTGCGGGACGCCGTCATGCGTGTGGCCGCCGAGGATGAAATCGATACCGCTCACCAGGCTGGCCATTTTCAGGTCCACGTCCATGCCGTTGTGGGACAGCACGATGACCGCCTGGGCGCCCTTCTGGCGCGCCTCGTTGACCCATTTCTGCATGCCGTCCTGCTTGATGCCGAAAGTCCAGTCCGGCACGAAGCGGCGCGGGTGGGCAATGGGCGTGTAGGGGAAGGCCTGGCCGATGATGGCGACCTGCACGCCGTTGATTTCCTTCATGACATAAGGCTTGAAAACCTGGTCGCCAAAATCGTTGGTGTGGATGTTCTGCGCGACGAAATCGATGCCGGCTTTCTTGTAGTCGCCATTCACCACCTGGGTGACGCGCTCGGCACCGTAGGTCATTTCCCAGTGCGGGGTCATGACGTTGACGCCGAGGGCGATGCCGGCATCCACCATGTCCTGGGCGTTGCTCCACAGCGCCGTGGCCGAGCCCTGCCAGGTGTCGCCGCCGTCCAGCAGCAGCGCACCGGGACGCGAAGCCTTGAGGCGATCGACCAGCGTCTTGAGATGGGCGAACCCACCCATCTTGCCGTAGGTGCGCGCGGCGTCGGCATAATCCAGATAGGTGAAGGCGTAGCTGTCACGGCTGTGACGCTTCATGTTATAGAACTTGAGAAAGTATTCGCCCACGAGATGCGGCGGCCGGCCGGCAGCCTGACCGACGCCGATGTTGGCGCTGGGCTCGCGGAAGTAAATGGGCAGCAGCTGGGCGTGGCAATCCGTCATGTGCAACAGGGAGACGTTGCCCATGCGCGGCACGTCATAGAGGACATCGCCATCGCCCGCCAGTGCCTGGCGGGTGTGCAGGGCCATGCCGGAGGCGGCGGCGATACCGATGACCTGAAGAAATTCGCGACGATTCATATGCATGTTGGCAGCTCCTGTTGTACTTCGTGCGTTGCTATTGTCGACGGCACGCAGGCCGGCGTAAATGGTAGGGAAAGCCCAAAAAAAAAGCCTGGCGAGCCAGGCTTTAACGAGCAGATTGAATTTATTTGCGGAACACCGACGCTTGCATGGGCAGGCCGTTGGAAACATACGAGTGGAAATATTCCAGATCGTTCATTTCCGTGCTGCCGATCTTGGCGGGCACCGCGCGGATCATCTTGAAGCAACCGGCATAGCGCTCCTGCAAGGTGACGAGCTTCTCGCCGCCACGGAACACCGGCCAGTGGGTGGCCTGGCCGATGATGGGCGACAGGAGCTCGGAGCGCAGATGCGGGCCGCCGGCTTCCTGAATATGGCAGGTGGCGCAGGCAAAGTTCAGCTGTCCCTTGCGCGAATAGAAGATCTTCTTGCCCTCCTCGTACGCGGCCAGAGCGCCAGGCCCTTCGACCTTGATGTTCATCTTCATGCCATCCGACAGGGTGCGCATGTAGGAGTCGAGCACGCCGATTTCTTTGCTGGCCAGGCCGTAAGGCTTCTCGCCGTTGGCGACGCGGCAGGCGTCGATGGCGTCATTGAGCGTCACCACCTTGCCGGCCTTGTTGTCAAAATACGGATAGTTGCCGGCGATGTTCTTGCCCCCGTTGGGGAAGCAACTGGCGTAGGTCTTGCCGTTGGCGAACGGCTTGTCCCACATCTTCTTGCCCGCGTCGATGACACCGACGAAGGGTGGGAAGGACATGATCTCCTTGTATTGCTCCAGGCCGTCAGGGTCGAACGCCAGGGCGCCATAGACGTAGTTGTCCAGCTTGATGCTGGGATATTTGGTGGTGAAATACTTGACCAGGGCCTCGCGATCCTGTTCCGGGCCGGCCTTGGCGCCGACGGCGCCCAGAACAAGTCCGGCGCCGATCAGCAGGGACAGTAGTTTTTTCATCTGAACTCCTCCACGACGGATGAACAGCCCGGGCGATTTCCCCGGGCCCTTGAGGGCATCAGCTGCCGATGGTGGTTTCGCCGGACTGGGTTTCGCCTTTGTTGTCTACCCAGGTAACCACGACCTTGTCGCCTGCCTTGGCGCCCTTCACCTTGAAGCCCATGAAGGGGTTCTTGGAAATGCCCACACCCCACTGGGCGGAAAGCACCTGCTTGCCGTTGACAGTGGCCGTCACGTTGGTGATGAAGTGGGCAGGGACGATCTGGCCGGTCTTGGGGTCTTTGCGCAGGCCGGTTTCTTCGGGGTGGTTGATCAGCAGTTTGATGTCGGCCACGTCACCTTGGATGGTGGCACGCATACGCATGGGTTCCATAAATTTCCTTTCAATCGATACTTGCGGACGGAAGGGTCAGGCTGGTGCGGTTCAGCCGCCACAACCGCCGATGGTGACCTTGACTTGCTTGAAGGCAGTGTAGAGCTTGCCGTTGGCCTTGACGATGGCGCGCACCGGGCCGGTCTTGCCCATCTTGATGCGGATGGCCACGTAGCCCATGGCACCGTTGGTGAGGTCGAAATCGGCGATGAGGGGAGTGGGGTTGTTTTCCGCGAGCACCATGATGTATTCGGTGCCGGGAATATTGCTGGTGACTTCCACCGGCACGACCACGCCGTTTTCGGCGATGTCCGGGGCCTTGATGACGATGTCCTTGCTTTCCGCAGCATTGGCGACCCCCAGAACCTTGACCGCTTCGGGCACGGTCTTGGCGTCAAAGGCGGCCTTGTTCCAATCGGCCAGAGCCAGGGTGGGCTTGAGCAGTCCGGCGCCGATGGCCAGACCGATCGCGCCGACGCCGCCGGCATTCTTGAGAATATTCCTCCGAAGAGCATCCATTACTGATTTCTCCTTACAGTCCGTAAATGAAGTCGGTGACTTTGTCGATTTCCTGTTCCGTCAGAATTTTGTTCTTGCCGTACAGGGGCATGGGGGTGTTGGGGTTCTTTACCGCGGCGTCCCAGATCTGGGCGCGCAGGTCAGCCTTGTTGGGGAAGCGCGCCTTCATGGCAATGAGCGGCGGTCCGATGGTGCCTGGGGCGACTGCGTCGTGCACGGTCGGCATGGCATGGCAGGCCAGGCAGTTGCCCATCTGTTTGTCGAAGGCCAACTCCTTGCCTGTCATTTC
>JAJXXS010000024.1 GCA_021780975.1 Pseudomonadota bacterium | reverse complement strand
GCCTGGTTGCGGCGATCGTCGTAAGTTACTGGTTTTTCGGCTGAGAGGCGATGACGCCTCACGGTCCCCCGCGGAGTTCGTGGCAGCGTGCTAATCTCTCTTGCAGTGCAAAATCCCGCCAAGCTGATGACTGAATACAGCACTGTGGCAGCGGTCGATCTGGGCTCCAACAGCTTCAAGCTGCAGGTCGCCAGGGTGGTGGAAAACCAGCTCTATTCGCTCGATGCGCTCAAGGAGCCCGTGCGCTTGGCCGCCGGTCTCGATCACAAGAAGAATCTCACGCCGGAATCGCGCCAGCTGGCCCTCGACTGTCTGAAGCGTTTTGGCGACCGCCTGCGCGGCCTGCCGCGTGCCGCGGTGCGCTGCGTCGGCACGAGCGCGCTGCGGCAGGCCAAGAATGGCAACGAATTCCTGGTGCAGGCGGAGGCGGCGCTGGGTTTTCCGATCGAGATCATCGCCGGGCGCGAGGAAGCGCGCCTGATATATCTGGGTGTGGTGCACAGCCTGCCGCAATTCTCCGGGCGGCGTCTCGTGGTGGATATCGGCGGCGGCTCGACGGAGTGCATCGCCGGCCAGGGGATGGCGGCGCAGCTCATGGAGAGCCTCAATATGGGATGCGTCAATTTCAGCCAGCGCTTTTTCGCCGATGGCCGCCTCGACAAGATGGCCTTCGATCTGGCAGTGCTGGCGGCGCGCAACGAGGCCTCTGCAGTGGCCATGGACTTCCATGGGCGCTGGGACGCAGCGATCGGCTCCAGCGGCACCGCGCGCGCCATTGCCGATGTGCTCGAGTTCAACGGCCTTGCGGCGGGGGGCATCACGGCGGCCGGGATGGAGCGTGTGAAGCAGCTTCTGATACGTGCCGGCAGCATGGAGAAGGTGCAGCTTGCCGGACTGCGCGCGGACCGCAAGCCCGTGTTCGCGGGCGGTCTGGCCATCATGCTCGGGGTCTTCGCCGAACTGGGTGTCAGCGCCATGCAGACTGGCGAGGGGGCGCTGCGCGAGGGCATTCTCTACGACCTGCTAGGGCGGTTCCACGAGGCCGACATGCGCGAGGCCACGGTCAAGGAGTTTTTGCGGCGGTACCACGTGGATCTGCGCCAGGCCGAGCGCGTGACGAGCGTCGCCGAGCAGTTTTTCGACCACATCGCGCCCGGCATCCAGGCTGACGTCAAGGAGGCGCACCGCTTCCTGCAATGGGCCGCCCTGCTGCACGAGACGGGCATCAGCGTGGCCCACTCCGGCTACCACAAGCATGGCGCGTACATCTTGCAGAACGCCGACATGCCGGGCTTCTCCCGGCGCGATCAGGCACGCCTTGCGCTTCTCGTGCGCGCGCAGCGCGGCGGCCTGGCGAAAATCCCCGGTTTTCAGCAGGACGGCGCGGCAGCGGTGGATGCGGATGATCGCCTGCTGGTGCAGTGCCTGCGGCTCGCGGTTGCCTTCTGCCGCAGCCGCCGCGCGCCCGAGATACCCGCCGATTTCCGCCTGGAATGCGGGGCCAAGGGATGCAAGCTCTCGCTGGAGGCCGGATGGCTGGGTGAGCATCCTCTGGCACAGACGGCCCTCGCCGAGGAGGCCGAAGACTGGGAGGGCAGCGGCTACTCCTTCCGTCTCAAGGCGGCTTGAGGGGGCAGAGTCCCGGCCGGGCTGGGCCGGGCTATTTGAGCTTCAGCAACTCGTCCTGCGCCACATAGGACGCGCCGCGGCCGCTGCGGTGGCGCCAGCTGCCGTCGGGCTGCATTTCCCAGGCCTGGCGGTTGTCCCGCAGATAGGGCTTGAGGCCTTCGTTGATGACGCGTTTCTTCAGTTTCGGGTTCAGCACCGGAAAGCAGGTCTCGATGCGGCGAAAGAAATTCCGGTCCATCCAGTCGGCGCTCGCCAGATAGACTTCTTCCGCGCCGCCGTTGCGGAAGTAGAACACGCGCGTATGTTCCAGGAAGCGGCCGACCACCGAGCGCACGCGGATGTTATCTGACAGCCCGGGCACTCCAGGCCGGAGGGCGCATACGCCGCGCACGATGAGGTCGATGGAGACGCCCGCCTGCGAGGCGGCATAGAGTGCGGCGATGACCTGCGGCTCCAGGAGCGCGTTCATCTTGGCGATGATGGCGCCGGCCTGCCCCGCCGCCACATGGCGTGCTTCGCGCTCGATGGCGGCGAGTATCTCGGAATGCAGGGTGAAGGGCGACTGCCACAGGCGCGTGAGCTTGCCGGCGCGTCCCAGCCCGGTGAGCTGCACGAAGAGGCTGTTGACGTCGGCGGTGATCGCCTCGTCGGCCGTCAGCAGGCCGAAATCGGTGTAGAGGCGCGCAGTGCGGTGGTTGTAGTTGCCGGTCCCCAGGTGCGCGTAGCGCTTCAGGCCGGTGCCTTCGCGCCGCACCACGAGGGCCATCTTGGCGTGGGTCTTGTGTCCGACGACGCCGTAGATGACGTGGGCGCCGGCCTCTTCCAGCTTGGCGGCCCAGTTGATGTTGGCCTCTTCGTCGAAGCGCGCGAGCAGTTCCACTACCACCGTGACTTCCTTGCCGGCGCGGGCGGCATTGATGAGCGCCTGCATGAGCTGCGAGTCGGTGCCGGTGCGGTACACGGTCTGGCGGATCGCCAGCACCGCGGGGTCGCGCGCTGCCTGCTCGATGAAGTCGATGACCGGCTGGAACGATTCGAAGGGGTGGTGCAGGAGGATGTCACCCTTGCGTATCTGGGCGAAGAGATCGGCATCCTTGGCGAGCTGCTTGGGCAGGGAGGGTGAGAAGGGCGGGTATTTGAGATCTGGGCGTTCGACCCCCTCCGGCACCTGCATGAGGCGCACCAGGTTGACCGGTCCCTGGGCCTGGTAAAGGTCATTGTCGTCCAGTTCGAACTGGGCGAGCAGGAAGCGCGCCGTTTCCAGCGGGCAGTTGTCGGCGACCTCCAGGCGTACGGCGGCGCCGAAATGGCGATGGGGCAGTTCGCCTTGGAGGGACTGGCGCAGGTTCTTGGTTTCTTCCTCGTCGACGAAGAGGTCGGAATTGCGCGTGACGCGGAACTGGTAGCAGCCCTCGACCGTCATGCCCGCGAACAGTTCGCCCACATGGGCGTGCAGGATGGAGGAGAGAAACACGAAACCGTATTCGCAGCCTGCGACCGCGTCAGGCATGCGGATGAAGCGCGGCAGCGCGCGCGGTGCCTGCACCACGGCCATGCCGGTATTGCGGCCGAAGGCGTCGCGTCCGGTCAGTTCGACAATGAAGTTGAGGCTCTTGTTCAGCACGCGCGGGAAAGGGTGGGCGGGATCCAGTCCGATGGGGGTCAGTACCGGCATCAGTTCGCGGAAAAAATAGTCCGC
>JAJXXS010000178.1 GCA_021780975.1 Pseudomonadota bacterium | reverse complement strand
CCCCGTAGAAGCGGCCGGCCGCACACAGTCGTGGCGCCACGACGACTCACGCCTGCATACCGACGCCTTCCCATCCAAGCCAACGCACGGCAGGCGCATCCTACGCGTGTTCTGCAATATCAACCCGCTCGGGAAGCCTCGCCAGTGGCGGGTAGGCGAGCCATTTGACGACATGGCGCGCCGCTTCCTGCCGCGGCTTCCGCCTTACCGCCCTTGGATGGCAAGGGCCATGTACGCGCTGGGCATCACCAAAAGCCGGCGCAGTGAATACGACCACATCATGCTCCACCTGCACGATGCCCAGAAGGCCGATGCCTTCTACCAGAAGAACGCGCCGCAGGTGGCGATGCCTTTTCCGCCCGGCAGTAGTTGGATCTGTTTTTCCGATCAGGTGCTGCACGCGGTGATGGGGGGGGCAATATCTGCTGGAGCAGACCCTGCATCTGCCGGTTGCCGCCTTGATCGACCCCAACCATTCGCCTTTGGGCGTCCTGCAGGAAATGCTCGACCGCGTCCTCATCTAAGAGCCTGTCGGACTTAAAGGAAATCGGTCACAAATCCGCCCGGCCGGCCTATATTCCGCCGCTTTTTTGGGCAATAGAACGACTATTGCCCGGCAAAATCGTCAAAATCTGGTCTCAACCAGCCAATTTTTCGCTTCGATTCTTCAAGCCCGACTGCTCCTAGCAGCGCAAACACCTACTCACTCAGATACGCGCGCAGCAATTCCCCGGGCCGGAAATGGCGGTGTTCGATGAGCCAGCCGAGTTCACGCAGCCGCCACAGGATCAGGGTACGCGATACGCCATAGGTGTGCCGCAGGTGGTGCAGTACGCCGCGAAACAGACGCACGTGTTCTGGTTGCACGTCGAGAAAGAGGATCCCCGACCGCCGCGACCCGCCCATATTGCTCTGCTGGATGGCAATGGCCATGGACAAAGTCAGGCGTGGCAGCAACAGGGCTGCGGCGAAGCGGTTGGCCTCGTCATTTAGCTCTTGGGACGCGCCGTGCGGAACGCGCCGCATCAGGCCAAGGTCGCGCCGATGAATGAAAAGTCCGCCTCCCAGCTGGGTGCGGGCAGTTCCGCGATGGAGAGCCCAGTGCGCCACCATGCGCGCGAGAAGAAATCGAAACACCGGGCCATCCGGATCCAGCGACGGGTCGAAACGCAGCAGCCCGCTTTCTGCCCCAATCCTCGCCAAGCATCGCCCATGCTCGTCGCTGCCAAGCGACTCGCGGCCGCCGAAACGCACCCCATATTCGTTTCCCAGCCATTTGCACAGGCGTCCCAGGGGCGTGGCCTGAGGCGTTTCCAGCAACACCGGATCGAAACGGGCCAATAAGGCCTCGGCCTTGTATTCGAGCTGGTTGGCGGTATACGCATCCATGGCATGGGCCCCGTCAGGACTAATCCTACACTCCACAAACGAAACGAGGGCCCCGCGAACCGGGCGCCCTCGCTCTCGCCGTCGGGGAAGGTAGATCAGCCGTGCTTCTTACGCAGTTTCTGGATGGTCGCCAGTTGCGCCATCGCTTCGGCCAATTCCGCCTGGGCGCGCGCGTAATCCAACGTTGCAGAACGGTCCTTCATGGCATCTTCGGCCATCCGTTTGGCTTCCAGCGCCTTGGCCTCGTCCAGATCGGTGCCACGGATGGCAGTATCCGACAAGATAGTCACCACAAAGGGCTGGATTTCGAGGATGCCACCGTTGACATAAATTAACTCATCCTCGGCCCCATCCGGCAGCTTGATGCGTACCGAACCCGGCCGTAGGCGGGTAAGCAGCGGCGTGTGGCGCGGATAGATGCCGAGCTCGCCCATCTCGCCCGGCACGGAAACGGATTCCGCCGTCCCAGAGTAAAGCGACTGCTCCGCGCTGACGATATCGACATGTAATGTCATTGCCATAGTGTAAACCTGAAGGCGTGAGAGGCAAAAGGCAGCCGCACCACGGGGATGCAGCCGCCCAGCGCTTTACTGAATAGTCTTGGCCTTTTCAACGGCCTCGTCGATGGTGCCCACCATATAGAAGGCCTGCTCCGGCAGGTGGTCATACTCGCCTTCCACGATACCTTTGAAGCCAGCGATGGTGTCCTTGAGGGACACGTATTTTCCGGGGGCGCCGGTAAACACTTCCGCGACGAAGAAGGGCTGCGATAGGAAACGCTGAATCTTGCGCGCACGGGCAACTGCCAGTTTGTCCTCGGGGGACAGTTCATCCATGCCGAGAATGGCGATGATGTCGCGCAGTTCCTTGTAGCGCTGCAAGGTCTGCTGCACGGCGCGGGCAACACCGTAATGCTCCTCACCCACCACCTGGGGATCCAGTTGACGCGAGGTCGAATCCAGCGGATCCACGGCGGGATAGATACCCAATTCGGCAATCTGTCGGGACAACACCAAGGTAGCATCCAGGTGCGAAAACGTGGTGGCCGGCGACGGATCGGTCAAATCATCGGCAGGCACGTACACGGCCTGGAAGGAGGTGATGGACCCCGTCTTGGTGGAGGTGATGCGCTCCTGCAGGCGCCCCATTTCCTCAGCCAGCGTCGGCTGGTAGCCCACCGCCGAAGGCATGCGCCCGAGCAAGGCTGACACCTCCGTGCCGGCCAGGGTATAGCGGTAGATGTTGTCGATGAACATCAACACGTCGCGGCCTTCGTCGCGGAAATACTCGGCCATGGTCAGGCCGGTCAAAGCCACGCGGAGACGGTTGCCGGGCGGCTCGTTCATCTGGCCATAGACCAGGGCCACCTTGTCCAGCACGCCGCCTTCCTTCATTTCGTGGTAGAAGTCGTTGCCTTCGCGGGTGCGCTCACCCACGCCGGCGAACACAGAGAAGCCCGAGTGCTGCACGGCGATGTTGCGGATCAGTTCCATCAGCGTCACGGTCTTGCCCACACCGGCGCCGCCGAACAGACCGACCTTACCGCCCTTGGCGATAGGCATGATCAGGTCGATCACCTTGATGCCGGTTTCCAGAATCTCCACCGCGGCCGCCTGTTCGTCAAAGCGCGGCGGCTTGCGGTGGATGGGCATGCGCTGCTCGGTGCCGATGGGACCGGCCTCGTCCACGGGTTCGCCCAGCACATTCATGATACGGCCCAGGGTGGCCTGGCCCACGGGTACTGATATGGGGGCGCCAGTGGCCAGGACTTCCATGCCGCGGCGCAGGCCATCGGTAGAGCCCATAGCGATGGCACGCACGACGCCATCGCCCATCTGCTGCTGCACTTCAAAAGTCAGTTCGGGGCTGGACATTTTGAGGGCATCAAACACATGGGGCATGGACTCGCGGGGGAACTCAACGTCCACCACCGGACCCACGATTTGCACGATTTTTCCGTTGCT
>JAJXXS010000057.1 GCA_021780975.1 Pseudomonadota bacterium | reverse complement strand
CCGCCATGGCCGCGACGGGAACGCAAAACAGTGCGCGCCTGGGGGACATCGTGGTGCATTACAGCGCCGTGCGCAGCGATTTCTTCGCCCCCCAGGTGGCGCGCCAGTACGGCTTCGTGCGCAGCCGTACGCGCGCGGTGCTGACCGTCAGCCTGCTGCGCGACAAGGTCGCTGTGCCGGCCCATGTCACGGCGACCGCCGAATATCCCAGCGGACAGCCTTTCGCCATTCCGCTGCGTGAGATCCGCGAGGGCGATGCCGTGTACTATCTGGGCGACTTTCGCATTCAGCCGCCGGTCACGCTCAAATTCCATCTTGACGTGCGCACCGATGCTTCAGCGACGCTGCGGCGGGTGAGCTTCGATCAGGCTTTTTATTGATCCGTCGCCTGGCCACCTGTCCGGCCGGGCACGCGGCATTCCTGCGGCCGCCGCCAAGGCGGCGCGGACAGGACCGTCGAGCGCCATCGCGGCGCCATTCTCCGGGGTAGGTTACAGGCCAGCGTCGGCGCGCAGGGCGGCGGCTTTGTCCGTACGTTCCCAAGTGAATTCGGGTTCCTCGCGCCCGAAGTGTCCATAGCTTGCGGTCCTGGTGTAAATCGGACGCAGCAGGTCGAGCATGTGGATGATGCCCTTGGGGCGCAGGTCGAAGTGCTTCTCCACCAGGGAAACGATGTGCTGCTCCGGGATCTTGCCGGTGCCGAAAGTCTCCACCAGCAGGGAGACGGGCTTCGCCACGCCGATGGCATAGGCCACCTGCACCTGGCATTTGCTGGCCAGGCCGGCGGCGACGATGTTCTTGGCCACGTAGCGTGCGGCATAGGCCGCGGAGCGGTCCACCTTGGAGGGATCCTTGCCGGAGAACGCACCGCCGCCATGCGGCGCGCTGCCCCCATAGCTGTCGACGATGATCTTGCGCCCGGTCAGCCCAGCATCGCCCATGGGGCCGCCAATCACGAAACGTCCGGTGGGGTTGACCAGGTAGCGCAGGTCGGGCCCCAGCATTTCCGGCGGCAGCACGGGCTTGATGACTTCCTCGATGACGGCCTCGGTGAGCTGGCCATGGGAGATCTCCGGGTCGTGCTGGGTGGACAGCACCACGGTCTCGATGTGCTGCGGGCGGCCCTCCACGTAGCGCACCGACACCTGCGATTTGGCATCGGGACGCAGCCAGGGCAGGCGGCCGTCCTTGCGCAACTCGGACTGGCGCTGGGTAAGGCGATGGGCCAGGTAGATGGGCAGCGGCATGAGGCTGGGAGTTTCGTCGCAGGCGTAGCCGAACATGAGACCCTGGTCGCCTGCGCCCTGGTCGAGAAACAGGCCTTCGCCTTCGTTGACGCCCTGGGCGATGTCGGGGGACTGCTTGCCTATGGCCGTCATTACCGCGCAGGTGTGGTAGTCGAAGCCGATCTCCGAACTGTCGTAGCCGATGCGCTTGATGGTCTGGCGCGCGACCTGGCTGTAATCCACCACGGCATGCGTGGTGATCTCGCCGGCGATGACCACCAGACCGGTGGTGAGCAGGGTTTCGCAGGCGACGCGGGAGTGTTTGTCCTGGGTTAGAATCGCGTCCAGCACCGCGTCCGAGATCTGGTCCGCGATCTTGTCGGGATGACCTTCCGAGACCGACTCGGAGGTGAAGATGTATTCCTGCATGGGTTCGCTCCTGCCCCCGGTCCGTTGAGCGCGACCGGTCCGGGGGGTGAGAGCGGCGACGCTTTAGCAGTATTTTTAATCCGCCCGCAAGTTGTCGTTAACTCGGCGGCAAAAACTGACGCAATCTAACAACGCCTGTCCCGTCACGTCAACATGCGCCTGTTCCTGCAGTTGCTCGCACGCCTGCCCCTGCCCCTGCTGCACGGCGCCGGCATCGTCCTGGGCTGGGCGATCTATTGGTCTCCCGGACGCCATCGTGCGCGCATGCGTCAGCAGATTGCCCGGAGCGGCCTGTGCGCCAGCGCCGCGGAATGCCGCCGGCTCACGCGCCGCGCCGTGGGGGAGATGGGCAAGACCTTCAGCGAGCTGCCGGTGCTGTGGTTCCGCCCCTATGAGCGCGTCCTCGCCCTGGTGCGCGAGGTGCGCGGCCGCGATCTGCTCGACGCCGCGCTGGCCGAGGGACACGGCGCCATTCTCATGTCGCCGCACATCGGCGCTTTCGAACTCGCCAGCCTGTGCTACGGCGCGCGCGCGCCGGTCACGGTACTGTACAAGCCGCACCGGCGCGCCTGGGTCAATGCCCTGCAGCTTGCCGGGCGCGAGCGCGGCCAGGCGCGCCTCGCGCCCGCCACGGCCGCCGGCGTACGCACGCTGTACAAGGCGCTCAGGCGCGGCGAGGCGGCCGGCATCCTGCCGGACCAGGTGGCGAGCAAGGGCGAGGGGGCGTGGGCGCCTTTTTTTGGCCGGCCGGCCTACACGCCCGTGCTGCCGTTGACGCTGGCGCAGAAGACCGGCGCGCCGCTGATCTTGGGGGTGGCCGAGCGCCTGTCGTGGGGGCGCGGCTACCGCATCCACGTGAGCCGCCTGCCGGCGCCGGGCGAGGACCTCGGTGCCGCCGCCGCCGTGCTCAATCGCGCCATCGAGGACGCGGTACGGCGCTTCCCTGCGCAATATTTCTGGAGTTACAACCGCTACAAGCGGCCGGGCGGCGCGCCGCCGCCGGAGCCATTGCCGTGACGCGTGCCGCCATCGCCCTGTTGTGGCTGCTGCACTGGCTGCCGCAGCCCGTGCTGGCCGCCCTGGGCAATGGCCTGGGCAGCCTGCTGGCACGCGTGCCGGGCAAGCGCCGGCGCATCGTCGCCGTCAATCTCGCGCGCTGCTTTCCGGAGTTGTCGGCGGCGGCGCGGCTGCGGCTGCTGCGCGCCAACTACCGCGCCACGGTGCGCGCCGCTTTCGAGACCGGCATACTGTGGTGGGGGTCGGCGGCGCGCATCCGCAAGCTGGTGCGCGTGGAGGACGCGCATCTGCTTCGGGGTGACGGGATACGTCCGGTGATCTGGCTGGCGCCGCATTTCGTCGGCCTGGACATGGGCGGCCTGCGCCTGTCGCTCGATTCGCCGGTGGTATCCATGTACAGCCAGCCCAAGAACGCGGCCTTTCATCGCATGCTGCTGCATTCGCGCACGCGCTTCAATGAAGTGCACCTGTATTCGCGCCACGAGGGCATCAAGCCTGTCATCCGCCAACTCAAGCGCGGGCTGCCGTTCTACTACCTGCCGGATCAGGACTACGGCCGCCAGGGCGCGGTGTTTGCGCCCTTCTTCGGCATCGCTGCCGCCACTGTGGATGCCCTGCCGCGCCTGGCCCGCGTCGCTGATGCGCAGGTCGTGCCGGTCATCACGCGGCAGGTCGCCGGCGGCTACGTGCTGCGCGC
>JAJXXS010000374.1 GCA_021780975.1 Pseudomonadota bacterium | reverse complement strand
CCATGCAATTAACTATCGGTGCTAAGCGGAGTTATCTAAGCCAGCTCGACGGGATTCCGGTAAACACTCCCGATCTTATTCCACGGCGCGAATTGGTTCCCCTGCGGCGATAAGCAGGGCGCCGACAGGAAACCGGCTAGATAGGACGCGCTCGGTGACTCGCGCCACGAATCCGCCAGCCGGGATAAACACAGTGCTGCGAATGATCAAGTTGCTCACCGGCAATCCCTCGAATAATGCGCGTACTTCCGTGGCCGTGTGCCAACGCGCACCGGCATAAGCTCCCTGTCCAGCCTTCTCGCGATACAGCAAGCTCCCGCGGTTGAGCCAGCCGACAGCAAAGCGCCGCCGCGTAACCCTGACGATTTCAGCGAGCGGAGTGCGCTCGTCATCGATGAAACAGAGGGCGGCGATGGATACCGCGTAGTCAAACTGTTGCTCCCTGAAGGGCAGGCGCTGTGCGTCACCCTCGACCCAGAAAATGTCTGGATCGCTGTGGATGCGCGCGTAATTCAGCCACGCAGCATTGGGATCCAGGCCGGTCAGCCGCATCCCCGCCGCAGCAAAACGCCGCGTAAACCAGCCCGTTCCGCAGCCCACATCCAGCACCGTCTCGCCTGGCAGCGGAGCGAGGAGCTGCCGCGCCAGCTTAAACTCTGTCTCGCCGATCCAGCGACCGCGCCGCGTGTCATACCAGGCGTCGTACGCAGCGGGATCCATCGGGAGGCCGGACCTGGGTTGCCGAATCAGGATCCGGCCGGTTTGCTGGCGCGGGCATAGGCCTCGAAGCCGCCCTTGGCTTTCCAGCCTTCGATGCCGTCCTGCAGCACTTTCACGTTGTCGTATCCCAGCAGACGCAGAGCGAATACCGCCTGGGCAGACAGCGAGCCGGTGTTGCAATACATGACCACCATGCGGTCTTTCGGCAACTCCGCGCGGCGCGCCACAACCCGGCGCCATTCGATGTTGACCGCGCCGGGAATGTGCTCCTTGGCGTATTGGTCGGTATCGCGTGCGTCCACGATGAAGATCTTCTTCCAGTCTGCCTGCGGAATCTGTTCCGGCAAGATCAGGCTGCTGCCGTATTCGTTGAAGTCCATGTACTCGGCGATGGCATCGACGACGGCGGCGTTCTCTGCCGACCAGGCAGGCGCGGCCAGAAAAGCCAGACCGGCGGACAGGACAAGCAGCGCCTTGTTCATGGGGGTTCCTTCCAAGCGGGTGAAGCAGCGTCAATCGTCAGCGGGGTTGAGACGCGGATGGGTTTCTTCGGCGCGCAGCAGCATCCAGGCGCCGGACACGAGCAGCACTGCGGCGGTGAACCAGAACGCCGCCTCGATGCCCTCGGCCAACTGCGCCACGACACCCAGGGCAATGGCGCCCAAGGCATAGCCCGTGTCGCGCCAGTAGCGGTAGACCCCCAGGGCGGACCCTCGCCAGTTAGGGTGGGAGATGTCGGCCACTGCGGCGATGAGGTTGGGGTAAAGCAGCGCCATGCCCACCCCCATCACCGCGGCGGCAATGGCCCAGGCGGCAAGCCCCGAGACTACGGCGACCATGGTGATCCCCGCCGCCAGCAGCCACAAACCGATGACAATGGGCATCTTGCGGCCGATCCGATCGGACAGCGGTCCGGTCCACAATTGCGAGGCGCCCCACACCATGCCGTATACCCCGGTGATCCAGCCGATCTGCACGACGCTCAGGCCGCGGTGATGGAGAAACAGCGGAAACAGGACCCACAGCAAGGCGTCAGCCACTTTGTTGGCGGTGCCCGCCTGGCACAGCGCGGAGAACGTCGGGTGGCGGAAGGACACCAGCTTGAAGACTTCCCAGGTTCCCGGATGATCGGGAACGCCCCGCGGAAAGCGCGGGCGCGGTCCGCGATGGCTGCCGTCGGCATGGCGGCGACTTTCCGCCTTGGCCCAGGGCAGCGTCTCGCGCACGAACAGGAGCGCCCAGGCGAAGGCCAGCAGGATTACCGCCAGGGCGAACCACAGGAGCGCCGGGCGCGGACCGTAGAGATGGCTCAGGTAGCCTGTGGCCACGCCTGCCACCGCCACGGCGGCATAGCCGGCGAATTCGTTGACGCCGGTGGCGAAACCGCGCTGCTCGGCGCGAGTGATGTCGACCTTGCTGGTGACGGTCATGCTCCAGGCAAATCCCTGGTTGATGCCCAGGAACACGTTGGCAGCCACCACCCAGCCCCAGGTCGGCGCGTAATAGATGAGGAAGGGTATGGGCAGCGCGGCGATCCAGCCCATGAGCAGCACGGTCTTGCGGCCGATGCGTTCGGACAGGCGCCCGGCGACAAAGTTGAGGATGCCTTTGACGAATCCGAAGGAGATCACAAACGACATGAGATAGAGGAACGAGGTCTTGGGCACCCCAAAATCCTCGCTTGCCACCACCGGCAGCACGTTGCGCTCCATGCCGATCACCAGACCGACGAAGAACACCTGGATCATCTGCTGGACGAACTGCCCGAGATTGGCGCGGATGCCCTGCACGTAGGCCATCTCGGCATGCGCCGCGACACTGTGTTTCATCGTTGTGTTTCCTCGGCGGCGGCCCGCTGGGCCGTCGTCTGGCAAGAATGTGACGGGACGCTCAACGCCCCAGGTTATAGGCCACCATGCGGTCCATCTCCGCGGGGCGGGGCGGAATGTCACGCGTCAGTGCTGTGATGAAGGCATCCCGGCTCATCGCCAGCATGGGATTCCAGCGCTTCTCGAAGCCGATGGTGGAAGCCGGCTTGCCTGAGATGCCCGCCCCGCAGGCGCTGCCGGAGGTGTGTCCGGGATAGAGCTCGACTTCGGACGGCAGGGCCATCAGGCGCCCGTGCAGCGTGTCGTAGATCTGCCCCGCCATCTCGGCTTCCTGGCCCGCCAGGTCGGGACGCCCGGCGCTGCCGACGAATAGCGTGTCGCCGGTGAGCACAAACCAGGGGGCTTCGGCGCGGCGCTTGTCGGTGACCAGCAGACTGATGGAGTCCGGCGTGTGGCCGGGGGTGTGCAGCACGTCGATGTAGACGTTGCCCACATTGATGCGCTGGCTGTCCTTCAGGGGCTCGAAGGGGTATTTCACGCGACCGGCGTTGGACTCATGCAGGCAATACGCCGCTCCGGTTTTCTCGGCGAGTGCGCGGCCGCCGGAATAATGGTCGGCATGCACATGGGTGTCGATGACGTGGGTGATCTTCACGTCCTGTTTCGCAGCTTCATTGACGAACCAGTCCTCGTCGCCCAACACCGGGTCCACGGCAACCCCGACATGGCAGGAGCCGCAGCCGAAGAAATATGAGAGGGTGGCATCCTTGGCCAGCAGTTGGCGAAAAAACATGGCTGTCTCCTTATCGAACGAGTCTTGCGGGCCGTTATTCGCCCGTTGCCAGCGGCAGGCCCTGTGAGCGCCATTCCGCCACGCCCACCTCCATGCGCACGGCCTGACGCCCGCGCCGGGTGAGCAGGTCGACCGCTTCCCTGGCCATGAGGCAGAACGGGCCGCGGCAATAGGCCACCACAGGTTTGCCGGTGGGAATTTCGTCGAGACGGCTCTTGAGTTCCGCCAGCGGAATGGAGCGCGCGTACGGCAGGTGTGCCGTCTCGTATTCGTCGGCCGGGCGCACGTCGAGCACCAGCACTTCGCCGCGCTTGGCCTGGGCGAGCAGTTGCTTGCCACCCACCGCATAAAGCTCTTCCGGGCGCGACACCAGTTCGCGCATGGCCGCTTGCAGTTCCAAGAGGCGTTCCTCGGCCAGGGCACGCAGCATCACCCACAGATCGGCCACCTGGCTGTCCACCAGGCGATAAAAGATGTTCTTGCCTTCTCGTCGACCTTCCACCAGGCGCGCAGCCTTCAACTCTTTGAGATGGGCGCTTGCCAGCTTGACGCTGATCTCCGCGGCGCCGGCCAGTTCGTCGACATTCTTCTCCCCCTGGCAAAGAATCTCGATGAGTTCCAAGCGCTTCGGGCTGGAGGCGGCCTTGCCTATGCGGGCGACCTGCTCATACAGAAGATTCTTGATTTCGCGACCTGATTTTTTCATTGCAGCCATTACACTATTACTCTAACGGTTGTTAGAATATGCGCCAATTGTGGGCAAGTCAAATGCAGCCAATGGATTTATCGACGACAGTCGTTGGGGGCATGCCGGAAGCCCTTCGCAGCGAGGCACGAAATCACTGCTCCAGATCCCGCCGCATTCGTTCGTAGGTTTCCTGGTCCAATTCCCCGCGGGCAAAGCGTTCCTTGAGAAGGTCGAGGGCTTTTCCCCGGGATTTCTCATCCTCGGCAGCCCGTGCGGAAAACCACCGCACGAGGACCACGCTCCCGGCAACGATCAACGCCCACCACAACACCATCCACAACCAGCCGAACCCGCCCCAGCCTCCCATCATTCCCCAGCCGAAATTCCCCATCGTTCGCCTCCTTAGTCCTAACCTTGATACACTAGGGTTAACAAGCCCGAGTTGCTTTGCACAGGGTATTGCGGTTGCCGATCATTTCGCTTCGGCAATCCGGGAAATGACGTAGCTCCCACCCGGCCCTTTCGCGAGATCGAAATTCACCTCGTCACCCGCTCTAAGGCCCTTGAGCGAAGACTTGTCCTCCACACGGAAAGCCATGGTCATGCCGGGCCAGTGGAGGGCCTGGATGGGCCCGTGTGTGATGTTGACCGTGCCTGCCTCGGCGTCGATACGGTTGAGCTTGCCGTGGGCCATGAACGACGGGTCCGCGGGATCCTGATGAGGTTTACTGGCCGCATGGTGCGCATCACCCATGCCGGGCATGTTGTCCATGGCCGCATGGGCCGGCAGTGCCAGCGCACCGGCCAGGAGAAGCGCGAGTTGCATGTGTTTCATGAAAGTCCTTTCATCAAAAAATCAACCCAAAATCCCGTGACGCGGCCGGCTCGAAGCCATGATCGTCGTCGATGGCTGAACTGCACCGTTTGATACGCTGGGCGGCCATCCTCTCGGTCTCTGTTGGGAAATGACGATGCGTCATTGCAGGCCCAGCCGCCGTTTCTGCCACAGGGCGTACACGGCGGGGAGCACCAGCAAGGCGAGAACACCAGCGGTGACCATCCCGCCCACCATGGGCGCGGCGATGCGCTTCATCACATCCGCCCCGGTGCCGTGGCTGAACATGATGGGCAGCAGGCCGCCGATGACGATGGCGAACGTCATGTTCATGGGGCGCAGGCGTAGCAGGGTGCCTTCGGTGATGGCCAGCTTCAGCTCGCGCCAGTCTCGCAGTTCGCCGCGCTGCTGGCGCCTGTGCACCGCCTGGTCCAGATACAGCAGCATGACCACGCCGAACTCCGCCGCCACGCCGGCGAGAGCGATGAAGCCCACCGCCACCGCCACGGACAGCTTGTAGCCCAGCGCATAAACCAGCCACAGGCCGCCCACCAGCGAGAGCGGCAGCGTGAGCAGGATGATGGCCACTTCCACCCAGTTCTTGAAGTTGAAATAGAGCAGCAGGCCGATCAGGGCGATCACCGCTGGGATCACCAGTTCCAGACGCTTGGCGGCGTGCTCCATCACCTGATATTGGCCGACCCATGACAGGGTGTAGCCCGAGGGCAGCGCCAGGGCCTTGGCTATGGCCCCCTTGGCGTCGTCCACATAGGCTCCGATGCTGACACCGGGCTTGAGGTCGATGTATATCCAGCTGTTGAGTTGGGTGTTGTCGCTGGTGAGCATGGACGGGCAGCCTTCGATGCGCAGTTGCGCGACCTGGGCGAGCGGAATCTGGCTGCCTTGGGGCGTGGCGATGCGCCCTGCCATCAGGCTGTGCAGCGACTGGCGCAGATCGCGCGGATAGCGCAGGTTGACGGGAAAGCGCTCGACGCCATTCACTGCGGTCGTGAGCACTTCGCCGCCTAAGGCCGTCTCCACGAAACGGTTCACGTCCGCCACGGACAGCCCGTAGCGGGCAGCGGCCGCGCGGTCGGTGTCCACCACGATATAGCGCCCGCCAGTGACCTTGGCGGCATAGGCATTCTGCGTGCCGGGAACACCCCACAACACCCGCTGGATATCCTGCCCCAGACGGTTCAAAGTGGCCAGGTCGGGGCCGGCCACCTTGATGCCCAGCGGTGTCTGCAGGCCGGTGGTGAGCATGTCCACGCGCCCCTTGATAGGCTGGGTCCAGGTATTGGACAGCCCGGGTATTTGCAGCGCGCGGTTCATCTTCTTCTGCAAACCGTGCAGAGTGGTGCCCGGCGGCCATTTGTCCGGGTTCGAGAGCGCGACCGCGGTCTCGAACATGGAGATGGGTGCCGGGTCGGTCGCCGTCTGCGCGCGTCCGGCCTTGCCGAACACCGTTTCTACTTCGGGAAAGCTCTTGAGGATGCGGTCGGTCAGCTGTAACAGCGCACCGGCCTGGCCGATGGAGACCGAAGGATCCTGGGTGATGGGCATGTACAGCAGCGTGCCTTCGTTGAGCGGCGGCATGAATTCCGAGCCCAAACGCTGCCACGGGAAATACAGGCTGGCGGTGAGCAGCGTGCCCAGCAATACCATGAGCCAGGGGGCGCGCAGCACCAACTGGATAGCGGGCCGGTAGAGCGACACTAACATGCGATTGAGCGGGTTCCTGTCTTCCGCCAGAATGCGCCCGCGGATGAACCAGGCCATGAGCAGGGGCACCAGCGTCACCGACAGGATCGCTGCGGCGGCCATGGAATAGGTCTTGGTATAGGCCAGCGGGCGGAACAGCTTGCCCTCCTCACCGCCCAGGGCGAACACCGGCAGAAAGGAGACGGCGATGATGAGCAGCGAAAAGAACAGCGCCGGCCCCACCTCAGATGCCGCGGCGGTGGCCAGTGCCCACGGATCGGCGTGCGGGCTCTGTTCGAGATGCTTGTGCATGTTCTCGATCATCACCACGGCAGCGTCCACCATGGCGCCGATGGCGATGGCGATGCCGCCCAGCGACATGATGTTGGCGGGAATGTCCTGCAGCCACATGACCAGAAACGCCGCCAGCACGCCCAGCGGCAAGGCGACGATGGCAACCAGGGCCGAGCGCGCACGCAGCAGAAACAGGAGCGACACCAAAGCCACCGCCAGCGATTCCTCGACCAACTTCTCCGCCAGGGTGCGCACGCTGCGCTCGATCAACGGCGCCTGGCTATAGGTGGTAACGATCTTCACCCCCGCGGGCAGCGAGGGTGCGATGTCTTTCAGCCTGGCCTCGATTTTCTGGATGAGCGCATAGGCATTGCCGCCCTGGTTCATCATGACGATGCCGCCCACCACCTGCCCCTGACCGTTCAAATCGGCCACGCTGTTGGGCAGTTCCGGCCCCAACTGCACGCGCGCCACGTCGCGCAGGGTGATGGGCACGTCGCTGCGCACCGCCAGCGGCGCGCTCTCAAGATCGGCAAGCGAGCGGATGTAGCCGGTGGTGCGCACCATATAGCTTGTATCCCCCAAATCCACCACCGAGCCGCTGGTCTCGCCGTTGGCAGCGCGAATGGCTGCTTCCACCTGGGGCAAGGTCAGGTCATAGGCCAGCAGTTTCTGAGGGTCCACCACCACCTGGTATTCCTGCACCATGCCGCCCACGGTGGCGACTTCCGCCACACCGCGAATGCCTTGCAACTGGTATTTGAGAAACCAGTTCTGCAAGGTGGTGAGCTGGGCCAGATTGAGGGTGCCGCCGGGGTCGGTGACGGCGTATTCGTAGATCCAGTCCACCCCCGAGCTGTCCGGCCCCAGCACCGGGGTCACGCCTGGCGGCAAGCGGGATTGCACCTGGCTCAGGTATTGCAGCACCAAATTGCGCGCCTCGCGGATGTTGGTGCCGTCCTGGAAGATCACGTAGACATAGGAATCGCCGAACATGGAATAGCCCCGCACGGCCTGCGCGCCGGGCACCGATTGCAGCGTCGTCTCCAGCGGATAAGTCACCTGGTCCTGCACCACCTGGGGCGCCTGCCCCGGATAGGAGGTTTTGACGATGACCTGGGTCGGAGAAATGTCGGGGATGGCCTCTAGCGGAATGTTGAGCACGGCGAGCACGCCTGCCGCCACCAGCGCGAGGCTGGCGAACACCGTAAGGCCGCGATTCTCCAAGCACCACTGCATGAGCCTGCGGATCATGGCGCTGTGCCTCCGCTGTTCGCTGCAGGCTTGGGTGCCCGCAGGGGCTCCAGGTTGCCGCCCAGCATGCGCGCCTTGACCGACTGAAACTGGGATTCGGAATAGAGCAGAAACTGGGCGCTTTCCACCACCTGCTCCCCCGCCTTGAGCCCGGCCCGTACTTCCACCCATCCGTCAGCTTGCGCCCCCAGGGCCACCTGCACGGGCAGGAAATGTCCCTCGCCCTGAGCCAGCATGACGAAATCGCCCTGGTCGGTGTGCAGCACCGCGCTTTGAGGTACTGCAAGGGCAGACCGCGGCCGGCTCGTGAGCGTAGCGCTGGCATACATGCCAGGGCGCAGGAGGCCGTCCGGGTTGGCGATGCCCAGCCGGGCGCTGACGGTACGAGTCTGGGCGTCCAGAGTGGGATAGATGAAGCTCACCCTGCCGTGCCACGTGCGGCCCGGATAAGCCGGCAGATGCAGGCGCACCGGGTCGCCCAGTGCCACCCAGGGCAACTGATAGTCGTAAAGAGCGGCGTTGACCCACACGCGCTCCAGGTTGGCGATTTCGTAAAAAGGCGTCTGCGAGGAGACATAGCCGCCCTGGCGCGCGTCGAGCCGTGTGACCACTCCCGACGCCGGCGCGCGCACCGCCACGTCGCGCTGTGCGTGGCCCCCGCGTGCCAGCGCCGCGATTTCGCTGTCGGGCAGGCCCAACAGGCGCAACCGCTCGCGCGCCGCAGCCACGAGATCGGGCACATCTTTTTCGCGCAGGGCGATGAGGTATTCCTGTTCGGCGCTGTAGAGGTCAGGAGAATAGAGCTCCGCCAGCACCTGGCCTCGACGCACCGGGTCGCCCACCGCGCGCACGTCGAGGCGCACCACCCAACCGGAGTAACGCGGCGTGACGCTGTAGAGGCGGTTTTCATCCACGGCCACGGTGCCCACGGTATGGAAGGCCTGCCCCATGGCGCGCGTCTCTACCTTCACCACCCGCACGCCCAGGTTTTGCGCCAAGCGCGGATCGACGCTCAAACCGCCGGCAGGCGCTGCGCCCGCCTGCGGCGCATACACGGGGATGTAATCCATGCCCATGTTGTCCTTCATGGGATGGTCGGAATGAATGCTGGGATCCATGGGACTTGCCCAGTAGAGGATGCGGCGGCCGGCGGTAGCCTGTTCGGTGGATGGCGTAGTCGCGGCCGCAGGCGCCGTGGGTGCCTTGGGAGCGGGACGCAGCCATGCCGTAACGCCGGCACCGATGGCCGCCCCGCCGCCCAGGGCCAGCAGGACGATGACGAGATGGCGGGTGTTCATTGAATTTCTCCCTGAGTGGCGAGGTAATCGAGTTCGGCACGCGTGGATTGGAGGTCGCGCCGGTAGCGCAGCGCGGTCAGGCCCATGTCCAGCACGTCCTGCTGGGCCTTGAGCACCGCGCTCATGTCCATGCGCCCGGCCGTATAAGCCGCCAGGGTGGCTTCGTAGGCGTGGCGCGCCGTGGGCAGCAGTTCTCCCTCGGTGCGCTGCCATTGCGCCGTAAGCGCCTCGTAGCGCGCATAGGTGCTGCGCGCCTGGCGCGCGTAGGCGAGGCGCTTGTCCTCGTAGCGATATTGGGCCTCCAGCGCCTGGGCCTGCGCGGCTGCCAGGTTCTGGTCTTGGCGCTTGCCGGGGAAGATGGGCAGATTCATTTCCACACCGGCCGAGAGCCAGTTCGGACTGCCCGGGTAATAGCTCTGCCCATAGCCCAGGCTCACGGTGAACTCGGGGTAATAGTCGCGCCGCGCGATCGCCACGCCCAAACGGGCCGCGTCGGTCTGCACTTGAGCGGCGCGCAGCGCGGGCTGCCCGGGCAGCCTCGCCAACATCTGCGGCAAGCTCGGCGGCGCGGGTAACTCTGGCCAGTGCCCGTCGAGATCGGGCAGGTTCCGCACGCCGAGGATCTGCGCGATGCGCGCCAGGGCATCCGCACGTTCGGACTCGATCCGGCTCAGCGCATTGACCAACTCTTCCTGCGCCAGGCGCGAGCGCAGCACGTCGGCTTCGGGCGCCTGGGAGGCGCGATAGGCCGCCAGGGATGCCTGCGTGCTTTGCGCGGCTAGCCGTTGCTGTGCCGCCACGATCTGCCGCGCATGCTCATCGTAGATCGCATCGAACCAGGCCTGGCGCAGGGTCAGGGTCAGTTCCGCGGCGCTGGCGCCGCGATCGGCAAGGGCCACCCGGGCATCCGTATCTACCCGCTCACCCTCCAACTGGCGTTTGCCCCAGGGCGGAAAACTCTGGCTCACGCCCAGGCTCAGCATAGTCATGGGCTGCCGGTTGAGCGCCAACGTGTCGGCCGGGAGATTCACGGCGCCCACGGACAGGCGCGGGTCGGGAAGCTGGCCCGCGGCGACGGCCTGATGGCGCAGTTCGATATTCTTTTGCGCGAGGGCAGCCAGGCCGGGGTTCTGTTGCAGCAGCAAAGCCTCGGCTTGGGAAAGGGAGAGCGTTTCGGCGCCTGCCGGCGAAGCCGAAGCAAACAGCGTAACGGCGAGCAGGGCAACGGTACGACCCGCTGCGCAGCGGGGGATTACGCGGCCCATGAAAATCCTGGGGGCAAAATACATGGTCAAGCCTCGATCCGTGGAAGAACAGCGTGGAAGACCAACGCTGGGACGGTAAGCCACGGAGCGAGCGGCGGCCGGCAAGGCTCACGCGGGCATGGGAAAGCCCTTAAAAAACGTGGCAGCAGGCAAGCTGGCGGCTAGGTGGCGGTCCTGGAGGACAGGACCGCTACAAGAGCAGGCGGGTGCTAGGAGGGGATGAGGCGGAAGGCGCAGGCGCCGAGAGAACAACCCTGGTGGCAAGGCGCAAAGGGATCGGGTAGGCGATGCCGATCACGCTTACCGGCAGCAGAAGCGGCGGAGAGAGCGCCGGCGTACCAGACTGCGGACCTGTGACGTTGCTGACGGCACACATGGTCTGGCAGTGCGTGTCGTGCTGATGTGCGCCGTGCTCATGCGAAGCGCAACAAGGCATGGCGTCCACGCTCTGTTGTGCCATCTGCGGACAGCTATCTAGCATGGCCGCTTGTATCGGCGTGAGCGTCCATCCGGACAGCATGACGGTCCAGAGAACAACGAGCCAGAAGGCGAGGCGGCGACGGGTTGGCATGAAGATGCGCATGAGGAACGGTGTGTTTATAGGTTCGATGCCAGACTGCTGTCAAGAACCGTGTTCGCCGGCGAGGGCAGCCGACCGGATTGCTTGGGACATTCAACCACAGCAAGCACCTGTTTTGCCGCGCTGTTGCACCGGCGGGCAAGGCACCGTGCCATAAGAGCAGAACACACAGCAATCTCCCGGCTTTGGGCGCAGGAGCGCGTGGCAGGCTTCGCATTCATAAAACCACTGGCAGGCGTCCGTCGGCATGCGCTCGGTCTTGCTGTGCCCGCAGCGCGGGCAGGTCAAGACTGAATCCAGGATTACGCCACTCACTTGGCCGCTCCCGCATCGATGGAAGGATAGCCCGCGTCCGTAGTGGCCTTGATGAACGCCTGCACGTTGGTCTTGGCATTGTCGAAGGTCACCACGACGTCCTTTTTGCTTTCATCGACGCTCACCTTTTCCACGCCGGGCACGGCATCGAGCGCCTTGCGCACGGTGATGGGGCAGACTCCGCAGGTCATGCCCGGCACCGACAGGGTGACGGTCTGCACGGCGGCCCAGGCGGGGCTGCTGACGGCACAGGCCAGGACCAGGATGCTCAATAGTTGCTTCACGGGGGTCTCCTTTCAGTAAAAAAGCGGGGCGACGTAAGGGAAGGACAAGGCCACGACGATGAGCGCAGCCACGATCCAGAACAGCAGCTTGTAGGTCAGGTTCACGTGGGGAATGGCGCAGACCTCGCCTGGCTTGCAGGCAGACACCGGCCGAAACAGCCGCCGGTAAGCCAGGAACAGTGCCAACAAGGCCGCAGCGATGAAGTAGGGCCGGAAGGGCTCCAATCGCGTCAGATTGCTGATCCAGGCGCCGCTGATGCCCAGGGACAGCAGGACCAGTGGCCCCAGGCAACAGGTTGAGGCCAGGATGGCAGCGAGTCCCCCCGCGAACAGGGCGCCGCGGGCGTTTTGCGATTTCGGCATCAGGTCTCCTTTCAAGTCTGTGCTTGGTGGAGTAACTTTAGGTCCGTAGCCAAGTACGGAGTCAAGCGCATGGGAAACGATACGGAGCACCTCACCATCGGTGCCTTCGCCAAAGCCGCCGGCGTCAACGTCGAGACCATACGGTTTTACCAGCGCAGAGGGCTGTTGCCCGAGCCAGACCGGCCCGTCGGCAGCATTCGCCGATACGGAGGCGCCGACGTGGCGCGGGTGAAATTCGTGAAATCGGCGCAAAGGCTGGGCTTTACGCTGGACGAGATCGCGGAGCTTTTGAAACTGGATGACGGCGCCCATTGCGGCGAGGCGGCCCGACTGGCCACGCAGCGTTTGGCGGACGTGCGCGCTCGTCTGGCGGACCTCAGGCTGATGGAGAGGGTGCTGTCCAAACTCGTGCACGAGTGCGCGGCGCATCGCGGCCGGGTGTGCTGCCCCTTGATCGACGCGCTGCACGGCGAGGTAACGGTTTAGGGCTGCGCCAAACCGCCAAATGGCGACTCAATCGGCTATCGGTGACTGGCGCGGTCGCGTTGCCCGAGTTTCACGTACAGGGCACACGGGAGGTTCCGGAGTGAAGCGCCGTACGGGAGAATTAAATTGTACCGGCCGCCTTCCTGTTTGTGTCGATGGCAATCTGTTCTGGTTCGTCAAACAATCAGATTCCCTTCAACAGCCAAGGAGTCTGCCATGGAAACCACCCAGAAGCGCGAAGCATGGAACAAAGGCAAGCTGGTTGGCCAGAAAGCACCCTTGAAACCAAAGGATATCTGGGCCATCCGCATCCACCTGCAGAATAAACATGCAGTCCGAGACCTTGCCATGTTCAACCTGGCCATCGACAGCAAGCTACGCGGTTGCGATCTGGTCAATCTCCATGTGCGCGACGTGACACACGGAAGCCAGTTGCTCTCTCGGGCCATGGTCACCCAGCGCAAAACCCAGCGTCCGGTCCAGTTTGAACTGACAGAGCCGACACGGAACGCTGTCGCTGCCTGGATTGAGAAGGGTCACCTGCGGGGCGATCAGTACCTCTTCCCGAGCCGGGTTGGGAAATCGCCCCACGTCTCGACCCGGCAGTATGCGCGGATTGTGCATCACTGGGTGGAGGTGGCGGGCCTGGATCCGGCTGCTTACGGCACCCATTCCATGCGGCGCACCAAGGCCACGTTGATCTACAAGAAAACGAAGAACCTGAGGGCCGTCCAGTTGCTGCTAGGCCATGCAAAGCTGGAAAGCACCGTCCGGTACCTGGGCATCGAGGTTGATGATGCCTTGGAGATTTCCGAACAGACGGAAATCTAGGGAGTGGAGTTGGCGGCCAGTCATGCTTGACTGGCCGCTTTCGGCCATACTGCGCTAAGGCATGCCGACAACACCGAGTAGAGTAGAGATGTGGCGCGGTAGTGGTAGGTTTGGTTTGTCTGTTGCCGCCCCTTTCGTCTGGCGGTGCCCAAGTAACCGTGCCGTGACTCCGTTTCCACATCCCCCTCATCGAACCGGACG
>JAJXXS010000321.1 GCA_021780975.1 Pseudomonadota bacterium | reverse complement strand
ATGCACGAACACCTCCGAATATTGGCCGGTCTGGGTATGCAGACTGGCGAGCATGGTGCGCATGCCTTCGGTCAAGGCGAGCCGCTGGTTTTTTTCCAGCGCCAGGATGGATTCCGATTTCTGCCGCAGCATGAAGAGCCAATCCGAGTTCTGGATGGCGGCGGTGGCGGCCGGGTTGCAGTAGTAGTCCTCCACGCCCTGCGTGCCGGTGACGAAGGCCCCGCCGTACTTGCGCGCGCGCCGGTAGCCCGCCTCGATGAACTCCCCCGAAGCGCCGCGCATGACGTCCCAGGCCTCGTCGATGACGACGAGCTTGTGGCGGCCGTCCTCGCGGTTCATGTAGATGTCGTTGGTGATGAGATACATCAGGAGCGACATGACCACGCTTTGCAGGTCTTTTTTGGCCTTGAGTTCTTCGAGTTCCAGCACCACCAGGTCGGCATCGAAATGGACGTTGGCGTCTCCGGTAAACCATTTCCCGTGGGCGCCGTCGGAGGTGTAGGCGTACATCTGCACGCCAAGGGATCGTACTCGTTGATCGCACTTGTCTTCGTCGTCCTTGCACTCGTTCATGAGGTAACTGGCGAGATCGTCCACGCTCGGCACGCGGCCGTCGGATTTGGCCAGGTACCACACGCCGCGTATGGCCTGCTCCAGCTGCGCAAGCTCGTACTGGGGCAGGAGTTCGTTGGGCGATATCATCTGGGAGAACACGGGTTTGAGCATTTCCATGTCCTCGTCGATGTCCTGCACCAGCGAGAAGGGGTTCATGCGGATGCCGGACTCAGTCGTGAACTCCAGGAACTGTCCACCCAGCAAGTTGCAGAGCTTCTCGTACCCACGGCCTACGTCGATGACCCACACCTTGTCTCCGGCGGCGAGGTGAGCCATGACCAGCTCGTTCATGAACACGGTCTTGCCCGAGCCCGAAATGCCCACGACACAGGCGTTGAAGTTCCCGGCCGGGTTGGCGAAGAGATCCACCGACATGCATTGACCCCGGCGGCCGAAGAGCGGCACCACGGGGCGACCCAGGCCTGTCCATTCGCCGATCAGGGGAGCGGTGTGGATGACGTTGTCGGTGGTCTTGAGAGTGTCGCGCCTGGCGGCCTTGCATTCCTGTTGTAATGACGTGGTGTAGGCCATAGGCAGGCTCATCATGAGCGACTGCATCTGGATGTAGGTGTCCTCCTGCAAGTCAAATCCGCGTGAGCGCCAGACGCCCCGGGCCGCGAGTTCGTCGCGCTCGCGGTCCTCGAGACGGGAGAACAGGACGACCTGGTGATACAGGTGGACGAGCCCTCCGCCCTGGGAATAGCTTTGCATGGCTATTTCCCAGTCCTGTTTCAAGTCCTGCCAGTCGGGCATGAAGGCGGCCATCTTGCTTTGCGCGCGCTGCACCGCGCGGGCGGCCTTGAGCGCCGACATGTTCTTGGTGGTCTGGTATTCCGGCAAACGCACGCTGAGCGTGATGAGGAAGGGGCAGCTGTAGGACTGGGCGGTGTTGAGGTAATCGCCGATCAAGCCGCTCATGCCGGCTATGCTGTGGCGCTCCGGATAGGAGCGCACCGACAAGAAACGGGTGACGCATTCGGCGGGAGTCCCTGGGCTGCCATAAATGAGCCCCTTGGGGGTGACGCGCAGGCGGGTATCACGCGCGATGATCTGGTCACGCAGCCAGCGGCCGTCATCGTAATTCAGGCGCTGGGATTCGCCGCGCATGAGCTTTTGTGGATTGAGCAGCGCCGCGCACCAGTTGATGAGTTCCTTGGGGCCCCATTCCCCCTGGAACATGAACAGCCCGCGGAAGAGCGAGGTCAGCGCGTCCCGATAGGACATGGCGCGCTCGATGGTCTGGCGGTCGTCCAGGGACTTGAGCGGCAGGGCCACGGCGACGATCAGACGCAGATCGCGGGTCAACCAGGTGCCGCCGGGGAAGGGCGAGCGGGTGGAAGCGTCCTTGAGAAAAACGGCGCGCCTGGCGGCCATGGTCCGGTAAGGGCCGGGCTGGTCGCGCAGCGCCAGATAGCCCTCCAGAAAATTACTGATGTCCGGCGTGCCGAACATCTGGAACTGGATGGAAGTGCCTTCCGGCGGCCCCACGAACATGGACGTCAACACCTGGGCCATTTGCTGATCGGCGCCGGTCTGCGGCGTGAGATCTAGCACGAAGCCCACGGCCTCGATTTTGTGTCCGGGGTTTTTGGAGTCGCCTGGCCGCTCGATGAGGAAGAGGCGTTCGACGTCCATCCAGGCGCCGTAGGGTAGCCAATCGGCCAGGGAGTCATACTGGGGGAAGGGCGAGGGGTCGGCGAAGGTCGAGGCCTCGCGATCGGCGTCGGCGAAGGCCGTGCGCCCCATTCCCAATAGTGACCGCAGGGCGCCGATCATGGCGTATCTCCGGCATCGAGGCTCTTAGGCCCAGTTCCCGGCAGCTGCGGCACCGCGGCTGCGACGGGATTGGGCACCCCTGGAACGCCACTGGGCTGGCCCGCCGCCTCGGCCGCGATCGTGGCCGGCGAGGCTGCGCTGGAACTGGCCCCTGGAAGAGGCGTGAGCGGGCGAACCGGCGCGTATTCGCGCAGAATATGGTGCTCGGTGTGATCGATCTCCCAGTGGCCGCGATCCCACAACACATAGAGGTATTGCTGGTCGCGCAGATCGCCATCCGGATCCTTCCAGGGCGCGATCCAGACGCGCAGCACCTGGGGCGGGCTCAGGATGGGGGCGCCGCTCTCGGGCGCTTTGACATAACCCGATGGCACCGGGTAGGCGGGTGCGGCGGTGCTGTCCGGGGCGGCTCGATCTGGAGCAGACTGATCCGCAGGGGGCAAGGACTGCGGCCTGAGCAGATCGCCGCCGTGATTGACCTGCTGGCTGGGGAGCGTGCCCGCCACCGAGTTGGCGTACACGCCCGAGATCGAGGAGCACAGCACCCCCTTGGGGGCATGGCAGGCCAGATGGCTGGTCGAGCCGGACAGGCCGGACATGCCCGCGCAGCCCGTAAGCAGCGCGGGCAGGAGCGCCGCCAGAAGGAGCGAGTGTTTCATTGCCGGCTCCCCGATGGGGTAGGCGGCGCGGGTGGCGTCGCCGCGGCCTGCAGGGTCTTGTTGTCGAGGAAGGCGTCGATGGCCGCGCTCGCGGCCGAACCCACCATGACGCGGCCGTCCCCGGCGATGAGGGTGGGGGTGCCGGCGACGTGCAATTTCTGGCCGAGCGCGAGGTTGGCGTTGAGCGGCGTGGCGCATCCGGCGGCTGGCACGGAGGGTTTGACGCCCTTTTCCATGTACCGGTACATCGCCTGCTCTGGATCCTTCGAGCACCAGATGGCGGTGGACGCCGCCATTGAGCCAGGGTGTAGCCCCGTCAGCGGATAGAGGAAGGTGTAGATGGTGA
>JAJXXS010000256.1 GCA_021780975.1 Pseudomonadota bacterium | reverse complement strand
GATTTCCCCACTGCCGGCATCATCTACGGCGTCGGCGGCGTGCGCGACGGCTACCGTACCGGCCGCGGTCGCGTGGTGATGCGCGCGAAGTGCCATATCGAGGAAGTGGAGAAGGGCGGCAAGCAGGCCATCATCATCGACGAGCTGCCCTACCAGGTTAACAAGGCCAATCTGCTGATCAAGATCGGCGAGCTGGTGCGCGAGAAGCAGATCGACGGCATCGCCGATCTGCGCGACGAATCCGACAAGTCCGGCATGCGCGTGTACATCGAGCTGAAACGGGGCGAGAACGCCGACGTCATCCTCAACAATCTGTACAAGCAGACGCAGATGCAGGACACCTTCGGCATGAACATGGTGGCCCTGGTCGACGGCCAGCCGCGTCTGCTGAACCTGAAGGACATGCTGGACGCGTTCCTGCGCCATCGCCGCGAGGTGGTGACGCGGCGCACGGTGTTTGAATTGCGCAAGGCGAGGGAGCGCGGGCACGTTCTGGAAGGCTTGGCCGTGGCGCTGTCGAACGTGGACGAAATCGTCGAGCTGATCAAGTCCTCGGCAACGCCGGCCATGGCCAAGGAACGCCTGCTCGCGCGCGCCTGGCGTTCCGCGCTGGTGGAAGAGATGCTGGCGCGCGTGGAGCCGGACTTCTCGCGCCCGGCCGGGCTGCCGGCGCACTGCGGCCTGCATGCCGACGGCTACCATCTTTCGGAGGTGCAGGCACAGCGCATCCTGGAGATGCAGCTGCAGCGCCTCACCAATCTGGAGCAGGACAAGATCACCACGGAATACCGCGAAGTCATGGCCAGGATTGCCGATCTCCTGGACATACTCGCCAACCCGTCCCGCATCACGGCCATCATCGAGACCGAACTCGGCGAGATCAAGAGCCAGTTCGGTGACAAGCGCAAGTCGGAAATCGTCACCGATACCCAGGACTTGTCGATGGAAGACCTCATCGCACCCGAAGACATGGTGGTGACGCTCTCCCATGGCGGCTACGTCAAGACGCAGCCACTCGCCGACTACCGTGCGCAGAAACGCGGCGGGCGCGGCAAGCAGGCGGCGGGCACCAAGGAAGATGACTTCATCGAGAAGCTTTTCATCGCCAACACCCACGACTACATTTTGTGCTTTTCCAACCGCGGCCGCATGTACTGGCTCAAGGTCTACAACGTACCGCAGGGCGGGCGCGCGTCGCGCGGCAAGCCCATCGTGAACCTCATGCCGCTGGGTGAAGGCGAAAAGATCAACACCCTCGTTCCGGTCAAGTCCTTTGACGAGGAGCACTATGTGTTCATGGCGACAGCCAAAGGCATCGTCAAGAAAACCCCGTTGGCCGAATTTTCCCGCCCGCGCTCGGCCGGCATCATCGCCGTGGACCTGGACGAGGGCGACTATCTCATCGGCGTGGCGATCACGGATGGCAAGCACGATGTGATGCTGTTCTCCGACGGCGGCAAGGCGGTGCGCTTTGACGAGAATGACGTCCGTCCCATGGGGCGCAATGCGCGCGGTGTCATCGGCATGCGCCTGGGCGAATCGCAGCAGGTGATTTCCCTGCTGGTGGCCGAGGACGAAACCGACTTCGTCCTGACCGCCACCGAGAACGGTTATGGCAAGCGCACCTCTATCACGGAATACACCCGCCACGCGCGCGCAACCCAGGGCATGATCGCCATACAGACCTCGGCGCGCAACGGCCGTGTGGTGGCTGCCAAGCTGGTGAAGGCCGACGACGAGATCATGCTCATCACCACCGGGGGCGTGCTTATCCGCACGCGGGTCAAGGAGATGCGCGCGATGGGCCGCGCCACGCAGGGTGTGACGCTGATTAACCTGGACGAGGGCGAGAAGCTCTCGGGTTTGGAAAAAGTGATCGAGACGGAAGAAGAATAGCCATGACCATCTACAATTTCAGCGCTGGCCCGGCCGTATTGCCGAAGGAAGTCCTGCTGCAAGCGCAGGCCGAACTCCCCGACTGGCACGGTAGCGGGATGTCGGTGATGGAAATGTCCCACCGCGGCAAGCAATTCATGGGCATTGCGCAGCAGGCCGAGGCCGACCTGCGCGAGTTGCTGGGCATTCCCGCGAACTACAAGGTGCTGTTCCTGCAAGGCGGCGCCTCCAGCCAGTTCGCCATGGTGCCCATGAATTTGCTGCGCGGCAAAAGCTCGGCTGACTATCTGAACACCGGGGAGTGGTCCAAGAAGGCCATCAAGGAGGCCAAGCGCTACTGCGGCGTCAACGTCGTCGCGAGCAGCGAGGATCGCAACTTCTCCTACGCTCCGGAATTTGCTGGCTGGAAGCGCGACCCCGCCGCGGCCTATCTGCACTACACGCCGAACGAGACCATCGGCGGGGTTGAAATTTTCGACATACCCGCGAGCGGCGACGTCCCTCTGGTGGCGGACATGTCCTCCACCATCCTGTCGCGTCCCACCGACGTTTCCAAGTTCGGCCTCATCTACGCCGGCGCGCAGAAAAACATCGGCCCGGCGGGGCTCACCATCGTCATTGTGCGGGAGGATCTGCTCGGACAAACCGTGGCTGGTACCCCAACCATGTTCGATTACAAGATCCACGCCGACAACGAGTCGATGTACAACACGCCGCCCACCTACGGCATGTACATCGCCGGGCTGGTGTTCCAGTGGCTGAAGAAGCTGGGCGGCCTGGCCTCCATGGAGCGGCACAACCGCGAGAAGGCGGCACTGCTTTACGATTATCTGGACGGCACGGACTTCTACAAGAGCCCGGTGGCGCGCGCCAACCGTTCGCTCATGAACGTGCCTTTCACGCTGCACGATGCAGGCCTCGACGAGGCCTTCCTCAAGGGTGCTGCGACGCGCGGCCTGCTGCAGCTCAAGGGGCACCGCTCCGTGGGCGGCATGCGCGCCTCCATCTACAACGCCATGCCCAGAGAGGGGGTCCTCGCCCTGGTGGAATACATGCGCGAGTTCGAAAAGGTTCGGGGGTAAGCCATGGCGCGCGCCTTCCGCATCCAGACGCTGAACAAGATTTCTGCCAAGGGCCTCGCGCGTCTGCCGGCTGACTATGTGGTGGGCGACAGCGTTGAGCATGCGGATGCCATCCTCGTGCGCTCGGCCAACATGCACGACATGGACATCCCGTTGAGCGTGCAGGCCATCGGCCGCGCTGGCGCAGGCACCAACAATATCCCTGTGCGCAAGCTTTCCGAGCGTGGGGTGCCGGTATTCAATGCCCCCGGCGCCAATGCCAACGCGGTGAAGGAGCTGGTGATCGCCGGCTTGCTGATGGGGGCGCGCAACCTGCTTTCTGCGCTGCAGTTCGCCGCCAGCGTGAGCGGCAGCGACGAGGAGATGCACAAGGCGGTGGAGGCGGGTAAGAAACACTATGCCGGGATCGAACTTCCGGGACACACGCTCGGCATCATC
>JAJXXS010000114.1 GCA_021780975.1 Pseudomonadota bacterium | reverse complement strand
CGACTACCTGGTGCCGGGGCTCATCGCCGTCATCATGACCCTGATCGGCGCGCTGCTCACCGCCCTGGTGGTGGCGCGCGAATGGGAGCGCGGCACCTATGAGGCGCTGATGGCCACGCCGGTGAGCATGAAGGAGATCCTGCTCGGCAAGGTGCTGCCCTATTTCGTGCTGGGCATGGGCGGCATGGCGCTGTCGGTGGCCATGGCGCTGTGGCTGTTCCACGTGCCGCTGCGCGGCTCGGCGCTGGTGCTGTTCGGGGCCGCCGCACTGTTCCTGCTTGCCGCCCTGGGCATGGGGCTGCTGATCTCGACGGTGGCCAGGAGCCAGTTCGTCGCCGGCCTCATCGCCATCATCGTCACTTTTCTGCCCGCCTTCATACTCTCCGGCTTCATCTTCGACATCAGCACCATGCCGGTGCCCATCCAGGTCATCACCCACGTCATCGCCGCGCGCTATTTCGTCGCCATCCTGCAGACGGTGTTCCTGGCTGGCAACGTCTGGTCGGTGATCCTGCCCAACGGCGCGGCACTGCTGGCGATGGCCCTGTTCTTCCTGGGCGTGGTCGCGCGCCTGTCGCGCAAGAGGCTGGACTGACGTGCTGGCGCGCATCTGGGCCCTCACAGTGAAGGAATTCCTCGCTCTGCTGCGCGACAAGGTGAGCCGCATGGCGCTCATCGTGCCGCCGCTGCTGCAGCTGGTGGTGTTCGGCTACGCTGCCAGCTTCGATCTCAACCACGTGCCCTACGCCATCTACAACGAGGACACGGGCGCGCCGGCGCGCGACTTTCTCGCCCGCTTCGCGGGCACGGCGGTGTTCGATCCGGTGGCGACGGTCCACAGCGACGCGCAGGCGGCGCGCCTGCTGGAAGGCCGCGACGTGCTGCTGGTGCTGCACCTGGGGCCGCATTTCAGCCGCGACCTGCTGCTGCACCGCAGCGCGCGTGTGCAGGTGCTCATCGACGGGCGCAATTCCAATACCGCCAGTATCGCGCTCAATTACGTGGCGTCCATCGTGCAGGGCTTCAACGAGCATTGGGCCGCCGACCATGGCTGGGGCAGGCCGCCGGCCACGCTCAAGGTGCGCGCCTGGTACAACCCCAATCTGGTGTCGCGCTGGTTCATCGTGCCGGGCATCGTCGGGCTGCTCACCCTGGTGGTGGCCATGGTGGTGACCAGCCTGTCGGTGGCGCGCGAGCGCGAGGCCGGCACCTTCGACCAGCTGCTGGTGACGCCCTACCGCCCCTTGGAGATCCTCATCGGCAAGGCGCTGCCGGGGCTCATCGTCGGCTTGATCGAGGGCACGGGCATCGTCCTCGTCGCCGTGCTGTGGTTCCGCGTGCCGCTGCTGGGCAGCCTCGCGGCGCTCTACCTGGGCCTGCTGTTCTTTCTCATGTCCGCCATCGGCGTCGGCCTCATGATCTCGGCGGCTTCGGCGACGCAGCAGCAGGGACTCCTGGGCGCCTTCCTCTTCCTCGTGCCGGCCGTCATCCTCTCCGGCTTCGCCACCCCCATCGCCAACATGCCGCCGGCGGTGCAATACCTGACCTATCTCAATCCCATGCGCTACTTTCTCGTCATCCTGCGTGGGGTGTTCCTCGAGGGCGACGGCGTGGCGCTGCTGTGGAGCCAGTATCTGCCGTTGGCGGCCATCGGTCTGGCCGCCATGGCCACCGCCGCCTGGCTGTTCCGCCATCGTATGTACTGAGGAACAAGGCATGTTGTGCCCGGTCGTAGCTTCATTGCTTTATGTTGCGTGAAATGAAACTGACCAGCGTGTTGTTCGCCACGTGTGCCGCGCTCCTCCTGGCTGGCTGCGCGGCCTACGATGGCGCCGGGTTGCGTCCCGGCGTCGCCACCGAAGCCGAGGTCGTCGCCACCATGGGGACGCCGGCCCTGCGCTGGCGCACGCCGGAGGGCGCCACCCTGCTGGCCTATCCGCGCGGCCCCATGGGGTTCCAGACCTATGTCGCGGAAATTTCGCCCGGCGGCAGGCTGGTGCGCATCGCCAACGTGCTCGATGAAAAGCACTTCGCGCAAATCAGGCCCGGCATGAGCAAGGCGCAGGTGCTGCATCTCATCGGCCCGCCCTATGCGCCCTGGAGCGCGTACTTCCAGCGGCGCGACGAGCTGGTGTGGGAATGGCGCTATTGCAGCGTGTGGAACGAGGCTTCGCGCTTCGACGTGCTGTTCGACGCCGCCACCGGCCATGTGAGGTCGACGCAAAGCCGCGTGGAGAACTGCGGACGCGGCGAGTGCTGGTGCTCGTGACGCTTCACGCCGTCTGGTCCGCCGGCTGGTTCTGCAAGGCCATCTGTGCGCGGCGTACGTAGATGCGCTGAAAGAAGAAATTGTTGGGCACCACCACGCAGCTGCCGTTGTCCTGATCCAGCTCGGTGAACATCAGCCCTTGGCGGGAGACGCGGCCGGAGAGGTTTTCCGGCAGGATTTCCACTTCGTCTCCGAGATGGAAGGGGCGCGTGAGCACGATCAGCACCCAGGCCGTCCAGTTGCTCACCATGGCCCAAGTGGCGATGAGGCCGACGCCTGCGACCGCCAGCACGCTCGCCAGGCCGGCCCACAGCACGTTGGCCTGGATGCCCCAGACGCCGGAAAGAACCAGCAGGGCCAGCAGCCAGAGCACGACACTGGTGATCTTTTGCAGCACGCGCCGGCGCGCCTCACCGATCTGTATATGCGCCTCCAGGCGCAGCAGCCCCAGGCGCAGGGCGCGCCGGGTGATGCGCACCGCAAGCCAGAACAGCAGGAGGACGATCACGCTCTGAACGATGCGGGCATCCATGTGCTGAAGCCAGGTCAAGGGCTGCTGCCAGGCGAGTGTAGTCATCGCTTATCTCCTTTTCGTGTCACGAAGCGGGATGCCGGGGCGTAACCAGGCCCAAGCCTGCTCGCGCCCCGGATCGGGGTGGCGGCGCTGGCGAGGCTGGGATTTCCGCTGCGCGGGGAAGCTCGGTCTGCGCGCTCCAGGCGCTGTGCCGAACCGATGAAAATTCAGCCTGCCGCGCAATGAGCCGACCGTAGGCCTCGGCCCGAGTTCCTCGGGTTTGCGGATGGCGAGGGTCTATTCTGCCGGCAGCACGACGACACCGTCGAGCCAGCCCTGGGTGATCGCCTGCCGCAGCCAGGCGGCGAAATCGAAAGCAGCGCCCGCCGCATCGAGCGCGCTGGCGATGTTTGCTCCCCTGGCGAGCGCCGCGACCCAGCGGCTGGTGGCGGCCTCCAGGGCTTCGATCTGCACTGCGGCGGAGGGGTCGCCGAGGGGGCGCCATATGCAAGCCGTCTGGCCTGTGCCCGCAGCGATGGCTTGTCGGACGGCTGCCCAGTCCGCGTCTGCTTGCTGGTGCGCTTGGTGGATCGTGACGATGGGCCACGCGGAGTCGAGGTGGCCGACGCAGGCCGAGAACTGCAAGGTGAGATCGGCGGGGTCGGCCTCGGTCAGGCGCTGCAGGTCAGCGGCGCTGATACGCGGCGGTGCGGCGCGTGACGTCTGCCATGCAGCCCAGTCCAGGCGCGCACTGTCGGGCAGCCACGGCCACTGCGCGAGGTCCTCAACGGTTGCAAGGTAGGCTGGCAGCTCCTCGCCTACCCAGGCGAGATCGCCGCGGCGCGGCGGGCAGGCGCGCCAATACCGCGCGCACAGGGCGTCGAATGCCTGCGTGCCCAGCATGGCGAGCACCGTCGGAAACTGCATGCGCAGGGCATTGCAGGCGTGGGCCAGACCATTGCCGCGGTAGGCGGCCAGGCCCGCCTGGCGGCGCGCGCCGTCCTGGCACACCTCGCCGCAGGCAGCGGCGTCGGCCTGTGGCGCGAAGATGGCGGCGAGCAGCCGGCGCTGTCGCTCCGTCTCGGCGGCGATTCCGGGCGCGCTCATGCCGCGGCTTCCGTGCTCGTGCCGCGCCGCGCGGCACACAAGGCGGCGGCGCGGGCGGCCTCGCCCAGCAGCACCGACAGCGTGGGCAGATGCTCATCCCACTCGATCAGCGTCGGCACGGCGTCGAAGTGGCCCAGCGCGTGCGCGTAGGCCTGCCAGACGTGCTCCGATACCGGGCGGGAATGGTCGTCGATGATGAGCCCCTGCTGGGCGCTGAACCCCGCCAGATGGATCTCCCCCACCAGCCCGGCCGGGGCCAGGCGCGCCAATTCGTCGATCCATGCGCATACGGCCTGCAGCGGGTCGGGGGCAGCGGCATTGAGCGCGTTCACGTAAAGATTGTTGATGTCCAGCAGCAGGCCGCAGCCGCTGCGTCGTACCAGCTCCGCGAAAAACTGCGGCTCGCTGAATTCGCGTGCGGAGAAATCGAGGTAGGCGCTCAGATTTTCCACCAGCAGGGGGCGCTTGAGGTGTTCCTGCACGCGCCCGACGTTGGCGCACAGGATGTCCAGCGAGGCGCGCGTGAAGGCGATGGGGAGCAGGTCGCTGGCGTGCGCAATGCCGCGCTGGCCCCAGGGCGCGCGCGCGAAGCAGGCGTGGTCGGAGACGCGCACCGGGTCGATGCGCGCGACCAGGTCGGCAAGCTGCTGCACATGCTCGTTGTCGAGGCCGCAGGCAGAGCCCAGCGCCAGGCCGACGCCGTGCAGGCTCACTGCGTAATCTTCGCGCACGGCGGCGAGCACTTGCGCTGCGGCGTCGTGCGGGTTGAAGAAATTCTCCGAGTGCACTTCGACGAACCCCAGCGCAGGGCGCAGGGCGCGGAATTCGCGGTAATGCGGCTGGCGCAGGCCGATGCCGTGGAGGAGGGTGGTGGCTTGCATGAATGAAGAGGTGACGGCGCGGGCCGGGTTCAGGAGTTGCGCTTGCGCATCTGCGCTTCGAAGGCTTTCGTAGCGCCCGGGTTCCGCAGCATAGCCCTGGCCTGCTTGAGGTCGAGGCCGCCCAGCTTGGCGCAGGTGCCGGCCGGCACGAGCTTGAAGTCGGCCGGATCGTAATTCACCTTGCTGGTGCCTTTGCATCCATGCAGGCCGGAGAGTCCGGCGCAATTGTGCGTGCCGGCACAGTCGTTCTGGCCCGCCTTGGCGATGCCGAAGCATTTTTCCATGGCGGCCGCGCTGCTTGCCGGCGAGTAGGCAAGCAGCTCAAGCGCAAGCAGGGAGGCTGCGGTAGTGGCGACGAGTTGGCGTTTGTTCATTTTTGGCTTCCGGGGTGGACGGTCGGTCTATGCTGCCCGCCTATGCCGGCCATTCTGCCTGGTGACGGGGATTGGTCGGGATGGCGGGCGGTTTCCTTACAGGATGTTTCGGCGTTAAGATGATCCTGGTCGTTCATCAACTGCCGCAACCTCTAGTCTTCGCCGCGACAGGGTATCAAGGATGCGGCGCTGGCACAGCTGCCCCTCCTTTGCGGGGCGAGCGCCGAGGGCAGGGAACTTTGCGCACAAGGTTTCTGTCCCCTTTTTAAATAAAAGATAAAAATCCGCCGTTGCGGGCCTGAACAATCTCTCTCTCTGCGGGCATTTGAATTCCGCAGAGAGGCCGTCCGCAGCATGCCATTTTCCTATAGCACTGATCATCCGCCCGGCAGCGGAACCTGGTGCATTAGCGATGAATAAAAAGTCTGCTGCTTTGCAAAACTCGGTGCTCGTCTTTGGCGAGGTGCTTTACGACATCTTCCCGGATGCGGAAGTTCTCGGCGGTGCGCCCTTCAATGTGGCACGCCACCTGGCGGGTTTCGGCACGGCTGCGTTGCTCGTCAGCCGCGTCGGGCGCGATCAGCGCCTGGCGCCCGTGCTCGAAGCCTGCAACCAGTTCGGCATGGACGTGCACGGACTGCAATTGGACCCGCGCCATGCCACCGGGCAGGTCATGGTCAACCTTGAATCCGGCGAGCCGCGCTTCGACATCCTGCCGGACCAGGCCTATGACCATATCCACGCGGGCCTTGCGCGGCTCACTGCATTGTCCGCGCATCCGCGCGCAGTGTATTTTGGCAGCCTTGCCGCTCGCAGCCCGACCACCCGCCGGGCCTTGCAGGGGGTACTGCGCCTGAGCCCGGGGCTCAAGTTCCTCGACGTGAACCTGCGTGCGCCATGGTATGAGCGCAGCACCGTGGAGTGGCTGCTGCGCCAGGCACAGGTGGTGAAGCTCAATCTTCCCGAGCTTGAGGTGCTGCGCGACTGGCTGAAGCTCACCGGCTCTCCCGAAGCCGTGAGCTACCGGCTGCTGAAGCGCTACGACCTGCGCATGTTGCTGCTCACCCGCGGCGCGCAGGGGGCTCAGGCGGCAACATTGGACGGCCAGGTCTTCGACCTGCCGGGCACGCCGCTCGAGGAGCCGCTAATCGACAGCGTAGGGGCTGGCGACGCGTTTGCCGCCGTTGCCATCCATGGGCTGCTGGAAGGGTGGCGCCTGCCGACGATCCTCGCGCGCGCTGACCGCTTCGCCCGCCGCATGCTGAGCGTGCGCGGGGCGGTGCCCAAGGATCACGGCATATACGGGGAAACATTGCAGGAATGGGCGGAGGAGAAGCATGACTGAAGGCCGTTACATCCTCCTGTTGAGCTTGCATGGCCTGATACGTGGCAGCGAGGTCGAGCTGGGCCGGGACGAGGACACAGGCGGCCAGATCACCTATGTGCTGGACCTCGCCCGTGCCCTGGGCGAGCGCGACGAAATCAGCCGGGTTGACCTGGTGACGCGGCAGGTGATCGATCCTGCGGTGGCGGAAGATTATGGGCGCGCGGAAGAATGGCTGGGCGACAAGGCGCGCATCGTGCGTCTCCCCTTCGGTCCGCAACGCTATCTGCGCAAGGAGGCCCTGTGGCCGCATCTCGACCATGCCGTCGACCGGCTGCTGCATTTCATCCGCCAGCAGCAGCGCCTGCCTGACATCATCCACAGCCACTACGCCGATGCGGGATATGTCGGCGTACAGTTGTCTCACCTCACCGGCCTGCCCCTGATCCACACCGGACACTCGCTCGGGCGTTGCAAACGGCAGCGGCTGCTTGATGCCGGGCGGCGCGCGTCGCGCATCGATCAGCAGTTCCAGTTCCCGCGGCGCTTCGCCGCCGAGGAGGAACTGCTGCGCGAAGCCGATCTGATCATCACCAGCACGCGCCAGGAGGTCGCTCAGCAATGGGGTTTGTATGAAAACGTGCGAGAAGGAAATTTCGTCGTCATCCCGCCCGGTACCGACACCAGCCGCTTCAGCCCGCCGCGCGCCGGCTGGCGTGGGCACACGGTGCGGGGCGCCATAAGCCCCTTTTTGCGCGATGTCGGCAAGCCGATGGTGCTGGCCATCGCGCGTCCGGATGCGCGCAAAAACCTCGTGCGCCTGGTGGAAGCTTTTGCGGAAAGCCCCGCCTTGCGCGAGCGCGCCAATTTGGTGATCGTGTGTGGCAACCGCGATGACATCGCCGGCCTGCCGGACGAGCAGAAGGAGGTGTACACCCAGCTGATTCTGGCCATGGATCGTTATGACCTGTATGGCACGATGGCCCTGCCCAAGCACCATGAGCAAAGCGAAGTGGCTGACTATTACCGGGCCGCGGCCCGCACCGGCGGCGTGTTCGTGAACGTCGCCTACACCGAGCCTTTCGGGCTGACCCTCATCGAGGCGGCGGCCAGCGGCCTGCCTATCGTCGCCACGCACGACGGCGGGCCGCAGGATATCGTCGCCAATTGCCGCAACGGCCTGCTGGTCGACCCGCTGAACGCCGCGGAAATTGCCGGTGCCCTGCTGGACGCGCTCAGCGATCGACGTCGCTGGCAGGGCTGGGTGCGCAGCGGACGCGCAGGGGTGCGGCGCCACTACACCTGGCAGGCCCATGTCGACAAATATCTCAGGCAGATGGGGGGCCTGCTGCGCCGTCAGCGCAAGCAGTTGCGGCGCGAACAGGTGGCTTTCAGCCAGGGGGTCGATCTTCCCCTGGTGGTGTCCTTGCTGGTATCGGACATCGACAACACCTTGCTGGGGGATGCCGCGAGCCTGCGCGAACTCATGGCGTGGCTGGAGACCCATAGACAGATGGGCTTTGCGGTGGCGACTGGCCGTAGCCTGGAGTTGACTCTGAAGGTCCTGCGCCAATGGAAGGTGCGGCGCCCCGATATCCTCATCAGTTCGGTGGGCTCGGAAATCCATTACGGGCGCACGCTCAAGCCGGATGTCGGCTGGACCAGCCACATCCGCTACCGCTGGCGCCGCGCCGACGTGCAGCAGTTGTTGGACCGCATGCCGGGCCTGCGGCTGCAGCCTGCGGAAAACCAGCGCGAGTTCAAGCTGAGCTATTACCTCGATCGCGATCGCGCGCCTGATCTGCGGGAGATTCGCGCCGAGTTGTCGCGCCACCAGCTTTATGCCCGCCTCATCCACTCGCATCGGGTCTTTCTGGATGTGCTGCCCGTGCGCGCCTCCAAGGGGCAGGCGGTCCGCTACCTGGCCTACCGCTGGGGCCTGCCGCTGGAGCGTATTTTGGTGGCCGGGGATTCCGGCAACGACCGGGAAATGCTGGTGGGCGACACGCTTGCGGTGGTGGTCGGCAACCACAGCGAGGAGATCGCCGATCTCGCCGGCCATGAGCGTATTTACATGGCGAGCGCCCATCATGCCGCCGGCATTCTGGAGGGCATACGCCATTACGGATTCCCCGGCTTCGTGTCCGCTGCCGGATCGGTTTCAGCGGCGCGTCTGGCTGCGCAGGCTTCCCTATTACTTGTGTAACTCGATCCATGAACTGTGACGAACTGAAAACCTACATCCAGCAGCATCCGCGGGTTTGGCACGACTGGCTTTACCGCTGCCGTCAGGTGGGGCGCGCCCTGCTGCTGCAGGGCGATCTGCGCTCGCTGTGGGCCGCCATCGGCGCGGAACTTGGGCCCGGCGAACGCGCCCTCGGCACCTGGATCAGTCTCCTGCAGGAGGCCGTGGTGCAGGATGGTGGCTGCCATTTTGCGGCCCGCCACGGCGTGGCCGCCTGGCAGTATTACCGTGCGCATGCCGAACACCTGGAAGTGGACATCGAGGCCGTGGCGGAATTTCTTGCCGTCAAGGAAGCGCTGGTCGGTCAGGCGCCCGAGCCGGTGCTTGAGGTGGATTTCGCCCCCTTCAACCGCGGCTTTCCACGCATGACCGAGGCGCGTTCCATTGGCCAGGGCGTGCTGTTTCTCAACCGTCAGCTGGCGGGCCGGCTGATTGCCCGCCCGGAGATGCTGGAGCAGAAGCTGCTGCGCTTCCTCAGCGTGCATGCGCTGGAAGGGCAGCCTCTGCTGCTGTACGGAGGCTACGCCGACGCTGCCGAGTTGCGGCGTGCCCTGCAACAGGCCAGCGCGCGCCTGGAAACGCTCGATGCGCAGACGGGTTGGGCAACCTGTGCACCCTTGCTGCAGCCCTTGGGTCTGGCGCCCGGGTGGGGTGATACCGCCGGGCGCTGTCTCGATACGCTGGGGCTGCTGCTGGACGTCCTGGAAGCACCGTCAGCGGAGGCCCTGGAGGCCTTCCTGGCGCGCATCCCGATGATTTCGCGCCTGCTCATCCTGTCGCCGCACGGCTATTTCGGTCAGGAGAATGTTCTTGGACGTCCCGACACCGGTGGCCAGGTGGTTTACATCCTGGATCAGGTGCGCGCCTTGGAGCGGGAAATGCGCGAACGCCTGCGAAGCCAGGGGGTGGAGGTCTGCCCCAAGATCATCGTGGCTACCCGGCTGATTCCCGAAGCAGACGGGACGCGCAGCGACCAGGCGTTGGAGAAGATCTGGGGAACCGGCAACAGCTTCATCCTGCGTGTGCCGTTTCGCAATGACAATGGCGACATCGTGCCGCGCTGGATTTCGCGCTTCGAAATCTGGCCCTACCTGGAAAGTTACGCGGCGGAGGTGAAGCGCGAGGCGATAGCCAGCCTAGGGGGGTTGCCCGACCTCATCGTCGGCAATTATTCCGACGGCAATCTGGTAGCGAGTCTGTTGAGCCGCGAATTGAAGGTGACACAGTGCAACATCGCCCACGCCCTGGAGAAGACCAAATATCTCTACTCCGACCTGTATTGGAAGGAGATGGACGAGCGTTACCACTTCGCCTGCCAGTACACCGCCGACCTGATCAGTATGAACTGCGCCGACTTCATCATCACCAGCACCTATCAGGAAATCGCCGGCACGCGCGAGGTGGTTGGCCAGTACGAGAGCTATGGCGCCTACAGCCTGCCAGGGCTGTATCGGGTGACGCATGGCATCGATGTCTACGACCCCAAATTCAACATCGTCTCGCCGGGGGCGGATGCGGAGATTTATTTTCCTTACAGCGACAAGGCTCGCCGCCTGCCGCATCTGCAGGATGAAATCAAGCACCTGCTGAGCGATGAAGGCGGGGCCCATTCGTGGCGTGGCGGGCCGCTCAGCTTGGAACGGCCCATCATCTTCACCTTGGCGCGCCTGGATCGCATCAAGAACCTGACGGGACTGGCGGAGTGGTACGGCAGCCATCCCCGTCTGCGCGAGCAGGCGCAGTTGCTTATAGTCGGCGGCTATATCGATCCCGCGGACTCGGGCGATGCGGAAGAGCAGGCGGAAATCCGCCGCATGCACGAAATTTTCGACCGTCATGGGCTCGATGCCTGCGCGCGCTGGGTGGGTGGGCGCCTGGACAAGCAGTTGACCGGGGAGCTTTATCGCTGCGTTGCCGATGGTCGCGGCGTGTTTGTGCAGCCGGCTCTGTTCGAGGCCTTCGGCCTCACTGTCATCGAGGCCATGGCCTCGGGGCTGCCGGTGTTTGCCACCCGTTATGGCGGCCCGTTGGAAATCATCCGCGCGGGCGAATCCGGCTTCCATGTCGATCCCAACGACGGCGCCGCGGCAGCCGCGCAGATCAGTGAATTCCTGCAGCGCTGCGAGGCCGACCCGGGGATCTGGCAGGCCATCGCGGACGGCGCCATCGCCCGCGTGCGGAGCCGCTACACCTGGCAGCGCTACGCCGAGCGCATGATGACGCTCGCGCGCATTTACGGCTTCTGGAAATTCGTCAACAATCTGGAGCGCGAAGAGACCCAGCGTTATCTGGATATGTTTTACCACCTGCTGTACCGGCCTTTGGCGCGGGCAGTGCCCGCTGCCTGACGGTCGCCACTCAGGCCTTGTCAGAGAGCGGTGAAAATGCCGGGGCCGGCTGATAGATCCCGGCCCCCGCCGGGGCGTCGTGCGGCACGCTGGCGTGCAGGGCAGATTCCTCCGTCACGGCAGGGGGGTCCTGGCGCAGATTGGCGAGACTGATGATCTTGCCGTGCAGGGCGGCCAGGCTGGAGCGATGGCCCACGCTGAGGATGCCGCTATTCGCCAGGCGCGCGGTCAGCAGGCCATAGAGCTGCGCTTCGGCGGCCTCGTCCAGGGCTGAACTGGCCTCGTCGAGAAACAGCCAGTCGGGTTGCAGCAGCAGGGCGCGCGCGAACGCCAGGCGCTGCTGCTCGCCCAGCGAGAGCTGCAGATGCCAGGGCGCTGTTTCCTGCAGGTGCGGGGCGAGTTCGCCCAGGCCGCAGTCGGTGAGTGCGGCGCGCAACTCGGCATCGTCGAAACTGCGCTCGCGCTCGGGGTAGATCAACACGTCTTTGAGAGTGCCTACTGGCAGGTAGGGCTTCTGCGGCAGAAACAAGGCGTGTGTGCCCAACGGCATATGGATGCTGCCGCGCGCATAGGGCCAGATGCCGGCCAGCACGCGCAACAGCGTGCTCTTGCCTGCGCCGGAGGGCCCGGTGAGCAGCACCCGGTCGCCGCGGGCCAGGGTCAGGCTGATGGCCGGATGCAGCAAGGCTCCATCGGGCAGGCGCACTTCAGCAATTTCGGCCGTGAGTGCGCTGGCCGTGCTGCTACCGAAATTCAGCTCGCCGCCTTCCGCGCCAGCCAGCGCAAGCGCCCTGCGGAACTGGCTCAACCGCTGCACGGTGGCGCGCCATTCGGCGAAGTCGGTATACGCGCCGACGAACCAGCTCATGGAGCCCTGCACCTGGCCGAAGGCGGACGCCGTCTGCATCAGCCCGCCCAGCTGGATGGCACCGGAGAAATAGCGCGGCGCGGCGGCCAGGACGGGGAAGATGATGGCGAGCTGGTTGTAGCCGGACTGGAACCAGATGAGCACTTTCTGCCGCTTCATGATCGCCCACCAGTTGGCGAAGACCTGGGAGAAGCGCTCGCGGAAATGTCCGGTCTCGTCCTTCTCGCCGCCGTAGAAGGCCACGGCTTCGGTGTTTTCCCTCAGGCGCGCCATGGAGAAGCGGAAGTCGGCCTCATAGCGCTGCTGGTTGAAATTTAGGTGTATCAATGGCTTGCCAAAAAATTGCACCAGGTAGCTGCCGACGATGGCGTAGATCAGCGCCACCCACACCATGTAACCGGGAATGGCATAGCCCGCCACCATGAGCGTGCCGGAAAGCCCCCACAGGATGGCGACGAAGGAAACGAGGGTCACGACCGAACTCATGAGGCCTAGCCCCAGGCTCAGGGAGTAGGAAATGAACAGCCGCGTGTCGTCGGCGATGCGCTGGTCGGGGTTGTCGGAAGCCTGCCCTTTCAACTGGATGCGGTAATAGGCCTGGTTGTCCATCCAGCGCTCCAGGAACTGGTCGGTCATCCAGCGGCGCCAGCGTATCTGCAGCATCTGGTTGAGGTAGTACTGGTACACGGCAGTGGCGATGGAAGCCGCCGCCAGACCGGAGAAGACCAGCAGTTGATGCCAGAACACATCGAGCTGCTTGTTTTGCAGCGCGTTGTAGAAAGCGTTGTTCCAGTGGTTGAACAGCACGCTGAGGTAGACCTGGAAGAGATTGAGGCCGACGATGACCGCCAGCAGCAGCCAGGCGCCGTGGCGCTCCGCTGATTTCCAGTAAGGCTTGGCGATGGCGAAGAACTCGCCGAACAGGGCTTTGAGGCTGGTTTCTGGCACGAAGAATAGGGCAGGCTGGGTCGACAACGCGCTCAGGATACACCGCGCGTGGGGAGGCCCCAAGCGGGCGCGGCCTCCCGCTTATGCGGGTGGTTGCGGCTTATTCAGTCCACTCGAACACCATGTGCTTGTGCCCCTTGCTGGTTACATACACAGCGGCGGTACGGGTGTTGCCCTCGTGGGTGGCGCTGACGGTATAACGCCCCGCGGGGATTTTTACGTACAGAAACGGGCCCTCCGAAGTGGTTTGCAGCACGACCTTGCCCCGGGCGTTCTTGATCGTGACGGCGATATCGGCGAGATAGGCGTTCCTGGGCTTGTCCTTGCGCACGAACAGCATGGACAGGGGATAGTCCTTGCGCACGGCTTCCATGGCCTGGGCATGTTCCTCCCCGACGCCACCGGTGACATAGCTGACATCGCCTGAGGTGTGGACCTGGGGTGTTTCTTCAGCCCATGCCGGGGCGGCAGCGACGCCCAGCAACAAGAGCAGGGAAGCAGCAAGAGCTTTTCTTTGCATGGCACTCTCCTTGAATTTAAGCAGCGCAAGGAAGCTTTCCTCGTCCTGGACAAATTGAGGGGCCGGCGCGGGAAAAGTTCTGTCCGGAGGTCGTGCCCTTCTGCTTCAGGTCCAGTGATCCTTGCGGCAGAGGCCGCGCATGTCGCAGTGGGCGCATACGCGGTCGGTGCCGTTGGCGGGCATGCCGCGACCCTCCACCAGCCGGGAAAAGACCGCGCTCAGGCGTTCGCCGTGGCCTTCCGCCAGGGCGGCCAGATCTTCCTCGGGCAGGGCATATTCGTGGACGGGAATGTCCTCAAGCCCGACATAGGCAGCCTGGCGCACGCGGCCGGCGTCGGCCAGCAGGGTGTAGAGGGCGAGCTGAACGTCTTCCTGCGGGGCGTTGATTTTGTCGCGCAAGGTCTGCGCGCCCTGGGTCTTGTAGTCGAGCACGGCGAGCGCGTCCCCGCTGCTGTCGAGGCGGTCGAGGCGTCCGGCAAGCTTGAGGTCGGCGGCGAGCATCAATTCGCG
>JAJXXS010000312.1 GCA_021780975.1 Pseudomonadota bacterium | reverse complement strand
CAGGCCGTTGAGCGCCTCGGCCTGTTCCTTGGCGGTCTTGAAGCGCGAAAGCTCGGCAATCTTTACCGGCCAGCTGGAAAAGCGCTCGATGAAATTCTGGTAGTGCTGCTCGGCCAGCAGGGTGGTGGGCACCAGCACCGCGACCTGCTTGCCCCCCATGACGGCGGCGAATGCCGCGCGCAGGGCGACTTCGGTCTTGCCAAAGCCGACGTCGCCGCAGATCAGCCGGTCCATGGGTTTGCCGGAGGCCATGTCCTTGAGCACCGCTGCGATGGCAGCGGCCTGGTCGGGCGTTTCCTCGAAGCCGAAGCCTTCGGCGAAGCGCTGATAGTCCAGTTCGGAGAACTCGAAGGCAAAGCCCTGGCGGGCGGCGCGCTGGGCATACAGGGCCAGGAGTTCCGCCGCCGTGTCGCGCGCCGCCTGCATGGCGCGGCGGCGCGCCTTCTCCCATTGTTCCGTGCCCAGGCGATGCAGGGGCGCCGCGTCCGGCTCCGCGCCCGAATAGCGCGCGATGACCTGCAACTGGGACACGGGCACGTAGAGCTTGTCCGCGTTGGCGTATTCGAGCTGCAGGAATTCGGTCGGGCCCTCGCCCAGGTCCATGGTGACAAGGCCCTGGTAGCGTCCGACACCGTGCTGGCTGTGCACGACAGGGTCGCCGATCTTGAGCTCGGACAGGTCGCGCAGCAAGCTCTCGGCATCGGTGGCTTTGGCTTCGCGCGCACGGCGAGGGCGCGGCGGCAAAGCGTAAAGCTCGGTCTCGGTGACCACGCCCAACTGTCCGTCCACGCTCTGGAACCCTCCTGCCAAGGGGCCTACACCCAGTTGCAGTGCGGTATCGTGGGTCAGGAAGTCCTGCCACGATGCCGCCAGCCGGGCATTCAGGCCGTGCTCGGCGAGAAATTCGCGCAGGGTCTCGCGGCGCCCTTCGCCAGGAGCAAGGATGAGGGTCTTGCCGGGGCGGGCGACATAGGTGGCCAGGCGCTCAAGAGGGGTGGCGGCGCGGCGGTCCACCACCAATTCCGGAAGCCCGCAGGTGGGGCCTGCGCCATCCGCGGCGAGAGCGAGGCGCGGCCAGCGAACGGTGCCGGCGAAGAAATCCTCCGCTGCCAGGAACAGCGTCTCGGGCGCCAGCAAGGGGCGGTCGGGATCGCCGCCCAGCAGCTGGTAGCGGCCGCGCGCGTTTTCCCAGAAGCGCCGCGCCGCCTCGTCGAGATCTCCCACGGCGGCGATCTGGGCCCGCGCGGGCAGGTAGTCGAACAGGGTTGCGGTGGCTTCGAAAAACAGTGGCAGGTAGTACTCCACGCCGGCCGGCGCGAGCTTGTTGCTGATGTCCTTGTAGAGCTTGCACCTGGAAGGATCGCCCTCGAAAGTCGCGCGGAACGCCTGACGGAAGCGCGTGATGCCGGCGTCATCGAGCGGAAACTCACGTGCCGGCAGCAGGCGGATCTCCTTCACCGGGTAGATGCTGCGTTGGCTGTCGACGTCGAATGCACGTATGGTCTCGATCTCCGCATCGAAGAGATCCAGCCGGTAGGGCAGGGCGGAGCCCATCGGAAACAGATCGATGAGCCCTCCGCGCACGCTGAATTCGCCGGGCGCATACACCTGGCTGACATGGCTGTAGCCCCCGAGGGCCATTTGGGCACGGAAGGCCGCCTCTTCGAGCTTTTCGCCCTGCTTGAGAAAAAAAGTGTGGGCGGCGAGGTAGGCGGGTGGCGCCAGGCGGTAAAGGGCGGTGGAGAGCGGCACGGCGACGAGGTCGAGTTCGCCGCGGGAAAGCTGGTAAAGGGTGGCCAGGCGCTCGGAGATCAGGTCTGGATGGGGAGAGAAGCTATCGTACGGCAGAGTCTCCCAGTCGGGCAGCAGGGCCGCTCTGAGACCGGGATCAAACCAGCGCGCTTCCTCCACCAAACGTTGGGCATCCAGCGCTGCCGCGCATACCACCAGCATGGGGGAGGCTTTTGCCCGCTCGGCCAGATACCAGGCGTCTGCCGACCCCGTCAGGCCGGGCTGACGGTGCTGGCGCAGATGGGCAGGGGGCGGTGCGAAGAACGGCATCGACAAAAAGCCGTCATTATACGGCCGTGGCCGCAGCGGCCTCATTCATGTGCATGAGGCGGGCGCTCAGGGCACGGATGATGCGTTGGGACAGGGGCGCGGAATAGCTCATGAGTTCTTCCAGCAGGTCGGGGGCGAGAGCGAGCACGATCACGTCCGTGTCGGCCACCGCCGTTGCGCTGCGCTTCTCGTGCAACAGATGGGCGATTTCGCCGAACAGTTCGCCAGGGCCCAGGCTCGCCAGCAGGCGGACCTGCCCGTCCACCTGGTGGTACAAACTCACCCGTCCCGCATAGATATAGTAGGCCGTCTCGCCAGCATCTCCCTCGCGCACGAGTACGCTGCCGGAAGCGTGCTTCTCGCCGTATTTCTGCAGCAACCAGTGGGCAGGTGCGGGTCCCAGGCCCTCTTCCCCTAGGGCGCTGCCCGCTGCAGAGAGGAAGAGTTTTTCGAGACCTGCGACATCTGCCTTGGTGAGGGCGTAGAGGCATTGAGCCCAGATGAAGAAGGCCAGGCACACCAGGTAGGTGGCGACGAGGAAAAAAATGAGGCTGCCGGGGCCGCCGTAGAGCGCACGATATTTCTCCTCGCTGGCCCAGTGCACAAAGAAGAACGGCACCAGGGCCACGGATACCGTGGCCAGGACGGCGACTGCAGCGGCCAGGCGCGGCGGTGGCGGACGCAGCGGCAGCCTCCAGTAGCAAAGCCAGATCAGCAGCCAGACGAGAAAAAAGGTGAAGGCGCTGGAGAGAATCTGGATCACCAGGCTGCGCTGGGCCCCGAGGAGCTCGGGCTGGGCGAAGAACTGCAGCAGACTGTTGCTGAGCACTGTGGCGACGGTCGCGCCGAGAACGAGAGGCAGCAGGATCAGCGGCAAAAACCAGGACAGGATTACGCCGCGCTTGCCTGGCTCCGGGAAGATCACGCGGAAAGCGCTTTGCAGCGTCGACAAAATGCCTCTGCTGGAAAGCAGCAGCGTGATGGCGCCGACCCAGCCGAGGCTTTCCGGCAGATGGTTGGGGATGAGCCCCAGGCTGCGCAAGTCGACGATGCGGAAGCGATCGTATACCGCCGCCAGCAGCATCGAGCCCAGGCGTGAATTCAGCGCCCACAGCTCGATCCAGTGCACGGAGTAGAGCACGAGCGCGAGCAAGGGCGCGAGGGAGAGCAGGAAATACAGGGCGGCAGCAGCGGCGTGGTTGGCAAGCTGATTGCGGACGAACAGCTTGCCGGTCGTCAGGGCCACTTCTGCCAACTGTTGCAAGCGGGCATGGTATCGCGCGGGGGAGGCAGGGAGCGGCAGGACTGGCATGAGTGGATTCTAGGCTGCGGCGAGGAAACGCTACAATGCCGCCCTATGAGCACGCGCATTTTTGC
>JAJXXS010000121.1 GCA_021780975.1 Pseudomonadota bacterium | reverse complement strand
AACTGGCGCGCAAGCGGCTGGGCGAGGACTGGATGGCCGACTATGTGCGGCAGGCGAGCGAAGGCGGAATCGAGAAGGTACTGCTCTGATTTCGGCTTGACGGCCTCCGGCGCCACGTTTAAGGTGGCGGAAAATCAATACTGGAGGAGCGACATGAACAAGATCACACCCGTTGCCATCGCTGCATTGTGCGTTTCGAGCGCGCCGGCCTGGGCCATAAGCGTTGTCTACCCCGACCACGGCGTCACATCGGTCGCGGCTACTGCGACCATGGACCCAACAACCGGTACACTGACGCTCAATAATGTCGACACTGCCGTCACACCCAATGGTCTGGCCAGCGTCAATGACAACCTAGGTGGTGTGGCCACGACCTCGACCGATTATGGCGCCAACCACGCCTATGCCAGTTATGCGAATACCGATACCAATTCCGTCGCTTCGGCGGCAGCCTCCCTCTGGTATGACCAGATCACCATCAACGGCGGCAGAGGCACGGGAACGGCGACGCTCAATGCCTCGCTCAGCGGCACTGCGGACGTAGGGGCACCTGACGGCGCCGCTTTCTATGTCCTCGGCACCTCAGCCGTCAATCCGATGACGCTAGTTTCGTCGACCATCAGCTTCAATTCGGTCTCCTTGCCGCTTAGCGTGGACACCTCTCAGTTGACGACCGTGGCAAGCTACGCAGTGGGCACCCAAGGCGCCGCCACCGCCTGCACATCGCAGCTGGGCACCACCTGCCCGACCTTCAACCAGGTTCTGGGCACCGGCACGGGTCAAGCCATACAAGCCAATTTGACTGGAAGCTTGCGTTTCACCTATGGCCAGTCCTTTTACCTTGTGGGACTTTTGACCACCGGTGCAGGCCAGAATTTTTCCACGGCCACCCCTGCCACCACCACATTCGACTTCTCCAACACCGGCTTGCTGAACCAGATCGTGCTGCCGCAAGGCGCCATACTCAGCGACGCCTCTGGGACGATCTACAACGTGGCTGCGGTGCCCGAACCCGCCGAATGGCTGACGCTCGTCGCAGGCCTGGGGCTGGTCGGCTTGGTGGCGCGGCGCCGTGCATGAGCAAACCGCCCGATGCGCAACGCGCCGCAAGGCGCGTTTTTTATTTCTGATCTGATGCCCAGTAACCCTCACCCCGGAGCGAGCCCATGACCTGTCCCCTGTGCAGCCGCGGCGGCGGCGAAGTGTTGTGGCAGGATGCATTCTGCCGCGTAGTGCTGGCGGACGAGGCTGACTATCCGGGTTTCTGCCGCGTGATCCTCCATGCGCACGTCAAGGAGATGACTGAATTGGACGCCGCCGCGCGCACCCAACTCATGGACGTGGTATATGCCGTGGAGCTGTCCCTGCGCGAACTGCTGCAGCCGGACAAGATCAACCTCGCCAGCCTCGGCAATGTCGTTCCGCACCTGCACTGGCATGTGATTCCGCGCTTTCTGGACGACGCGCATTTTCCCGATGCGGTGTGGGCCGCGCCGCGGCGCACCGGGCGACAGCACACGGTGGATCACTTGCGGGAAAATCTGGCGACAGCGCTCAGGCAGCGTCTGAGCGCTCGACCGGAAACGGAATGACGTTGTCGGCCGGCGGCGCCAACAGCCGCTCGGCCGGGAACATGGCGGCAAACGTGCTGCCGCGGCCCAGCGTGCTCTGGATGTCCAGGCGCGCACCGTGGCGCGTGAGCACGTGCTTGACGATGGCGAGCCCCAGGCCGGTACCGCCGGTTTCGCGCGAGCGGCTGCGATCGACCCGGTAGAAGCGCTCGGTCAGGCGCGGCAGGTGCTCGGGCGCGATGCCTTCGCCGGTGTCGGTAACGGCAAACACGCCCTGGCCGTTCTCCTGCTTCCATGTCAGCGTGATGCTGCCCCCCGCGGGGGTATAGCGCACGGCATTGGACACCAGGTTGGAAAAGGCGCTGTGGATCTCCTGGCTGCCGCCCGACAGCCAGGCATCGCTTTCCACCCGGAAGATGATCTGGTGGCGTCCGCGGCTCAGATGTTCCGCCTCGCCGGCCAGTTCGTGCAGCAGCGCCGGCACGGGAATAGGCTCGTCGACACGTTCGTGGTCGGTGCTTTCCAGGCGCGAAAGCATGAGCAAATCCTCGATGAGGCGCTGCATGCGTTGGGTGTGGCTCTGCATGAGCTGCAGGTATGGCCGCATGTCCTCGGCCTTCATGTCGCGCGCATCCGCCAAGGTTTCCACAAAGCCGCCCACCACCGTGAGCGGCGTGCGCATCTCGTGCGAAACATTGGCGATGAAGTCGCGGCGCATGGCATCCACCCGCTCCAGATCGGTGATGTCCCGCACCATGAGGAGCTTCTGCGCGCCATAAGGCACCAACTGCATGGACAGCGCCGTCTCCCGATTGATCGGCGAGCGACACACCAGGCGGCGGCTGTAATCACGCTCGCGGAGAAATTCCAGGAAAGGCGCCTGGCGCATCAGATAGCTGATGTACTGACCATGGTCGCGCTTGCTATCCAGGCCAAGGTAGCGGCTGGATGCCGGGTTGCACCACTGGATGCGGTCGTTCTCGTCGAGAATGACCAGGCCGTCGGGCACCGCCTCGGCGGCCTGCTGGAACTGGCCCAGAGCATTGGCAAGCTCGGTGTTGCTCTGGCTCTGGCGGCGCAGCAGTTTGTTCAGCCGATAGTAGATGTCGCCCCACACCCCGAGCGCCCGGGGAGCCGCGCCCAGCGAGTCGGCCAGGGTGCCGGCCTCGAGCCAGCGCGCCAGCCGACCCTGGAACCAGAATTGGCGCACCAGGAGGGCAAGCAGGCCGGTGCTCATCACGGCGAACCCAGCGCGGGTCCCGTCCGCCAACCCGAACAGCGTAGCCACGAGAGCCAGCGCCATCAGCTCCCCCAACGGCCGCCACCAGAAGCCCATCAGAACGGTCTTGAGAAACGGGAAGCCAGATTATACCCCCGGGGCATCAGGTGACGGGGGAGAAGCGGTAGCCGGAACCGCGTACGGTCTGGACCAGATTTTCATGGCCGGTCGGGGACAATGCCAGACGCAGCCGGCGGATGTGGACGTCGACGGTACGCTCTTCCACGAACACGTCATCGCCCCACACCTGATCGAGCAATTGCGAACGCGAGAACACGCGCTCGGGATGGGTCATGAAAAAATGCAGCAGGCGGAATTCGGTGGGCCCCAGGTCGAGCGGCTCGGCATTGCCGGTCACGCGATGGCTCACGGGATCGAGCCTGAGTCCTCCCACCTCCACCATGTCTTCCGTCATCTGCGGCGCGCGCCGGCGCAGCACCGCCTTGATGCGCGCCACCAGTTCCTTGGGAGAGAAGGGCTTGGTGATGTAGTCGTCGGCGCCGGTCTCCAGCCCCGCGACCTTGTCCCGTTCCTCGCCCTTGGCGGTCAGCATGATGATGGGGGTCTGCTTGTAGCGGCTGTCCTGGCGCAGGC
>JAJXXS010000360.1 GCA_021780975.1 Pseudomonadota bacterium | reverse complement strand
AATCGTGCGGAGAGCCTGTTTCCCAACCAGTTCGTCAACGTACGCCTGCGGGTGAAAACCCTCCACAACGTGGTGGTCGTTCCCAGCTCTGCCGTCCAGCAGGGCGCCCAAGGGCCCTTCGTCTTCGTCGTGCTGCTGCCCGCCGACAAGGTGGCGACGCGCGCCGTCGTGACTGGGCCGTCGTTGGATGACAAGGTGGCCGTGCTGCAAGGCCTGGCGGCCGGGGAACAGGTCGTCACCGAGGGTGGTGACAAGCTCAAGGATGGGCAGCAGGTGCGCCTGCTTGCCTCCCATCCGCCAGGGGAAGGCCGCGCACAGCATTCCGGAGCGCACCGTCCAGCCCACTGAGCCGCCCACGCCGCGCATCATGCCTATCGACGCCCATCGCGCCAGCGCTGCCGCATGAATCTTTCACGCCCCTTCATCCTGCGCCCGGTGGCCACCACCCTGTTGATGGCAGCCATCCTTCTGGCCGGCTGGGTGGCTTACCGCTTTCTGCCGCTGGCAGCGCTGCCCGAAGTCGCCTACCCCACCATCCAGGTCACCACCCTCTACCCGGGGGCGGGGCCGGATGTCGTCAATTCCAACATCACCGCGCCACTCGAGCGCCAGTTCGGGCAGATGGCCGGATTGAAGCAGATGCGATCGCAGAGCTCCGCGGGCGCCTCCGTCATCACCCTGCAGTTCGACCTCAAGCTCGGGCTGGATGAAGCCGAGCAGGAGGTGCAGGCGGCCATCAACGCCGCCGGCAACCTGCTGCCGCCCGATCTGCCCGCGCCTCCCATCTACAGCAAGGTCAACCCGGCCGACGCGCCGGTCCTCACCCTGGCGCTGACTTCGGCCACTTTGCCCCTCACCGAGGTGGAAGACCTCGCCGATACCCGCCTGGCGCAGAAAATCTCGCAGCAAACGGGCGTCGGCCTGGTCACCATCGCCGGCGGACAGCGCCCGGCCGTGCGGGTCCAGGTCAACCCCATCGCGCTGGCTGCCCGTGGGCTTAATCTCGAGGCCGTGCGCAGCGCTATCGGCAACGCCAACGTCAACATCGCCAAGGGCAGCTTCGATGGCCCCAGCCAGGCCTATACCCTGAACGCCAACGACCAGCTCGGCTCGGCCGCGCAATACCGCGACCTCATCCTGGGCTACAAGAGTGGCGCCGCAATCCGCCTGGGCGACGTCGCCACCATCATTCAGGGGGCCCAGAACACTCACCTGCAGGCCTGGAAGGACACCCAGCCGGCGGTAATCCTGAACATCCAGCGGCAACCCGGCGCCAATGTCATCCAGGTCGTGGACAACATCAAGGCGCTGCTGCCCAGCCTGGAAACCGCCCTGCCGGCGGCCGTGCAGGTGAGCGTGCTAACCGACCGCACCCTGACGATCCGCGCCTCCATCAAGGACATCCAGTTCGAATTGATGCTGGCCATTGCCCTCGTCGTCATGGTGATGTTTCTTTTCCTGCGCAACATCCCGGCCACTCTTATCCCCAGCGTGGCCGTGCCCCTGTCGCTGGTCGGCACCTTCGGCGTCATGTATCTGGCGGGCTTCAGCATCAACAACCTGACCCTCATGGCGCTCACCATTGCCACCGGCTTCGTCGTCGACGATGCCATCGTCATGATCGAGAACATCACCCGCCACATCGAAAGAGGCGATCCGCCCCTGCAGGCGGCGCTGAAGGGCGCCGGCCAGATCGGCTTCACCATACTGTCCCTCACGCTGTCGCTGGTGGCGGTGCTCATCCCGCTTTTGTTCATGGGTGATGTGGTGGGACGCGTTTTCCGTGAGTTCTCCATCACCCTGGCGGTCGCCATCCTCATCTCCGCCGTGGTTTCACTGACGCTTACGCCCATGCTATGCGCCACATGGCTCAAGCCCGCGCCAAGGCCAGACGGCGCAACGGGTTATCCCGGCGGCAGCGGGCGCTGGTTCGCCGCCCTGGTGCAGGCCTACGGCCGCGCCCTCGACGTCGTGCTGGATCACCGCGCCCTGACGGTATCTGTCGCCGTCCTCACGCTGGTGGTCACCCTGATCCTCTACGCGCTTATCCCCAAAGGCTTCTTTCCCACCCAGGACACGGGACTCATCCAGGCCACGACCGAGGCGCCGCCGACAGTTTCCTTCCGCAAGATGAGCGAACTGCAAAACGCGCTGGCGGCGAAAATTCTCCGCGACCCCGCGGTAGCGAGCCTCTCCTCCTACATCGGCGTGGACGGCACCAACTCCACGCTCAACAGCGGCCGCATGTTCATCAACCTCAAGTCGGTTGGGCAACGGCCGGGCGTGGAAGCGGTGATGCGCGACCTCATGGCCAAGACGGCCGATGTGCACGGCATACGGCTCTATCTGCAGCCGGTGCAGGATCTGACCCTGGATGACCGCGTGAGCCGCACCCAGTACCAGTTCACGGTCGAGGATCCCGACAGCGCGCAGTTGAGCCGTATCGTCGACAATCTCACCGGCCGCCTGCAGCGGCTTCCCCAACTGGCCGACGTCGCCAACGACCTGCAGGATGACGGCCTCGAAGCCTATCTGAACGTCGATCGCAGCACTGCCGCCCGCCTCGGCGTCACCATGGCGCAGATCGACAACACGCTCTACGACGCCTTCGGCCAGCGCCAGGTCTCCACCATCTTCACGCAGGCCAATCAGTACCAGGTAGTGCTGGATGTCGGCGCACCCTTCAAGCAGGGCCCCTCAGCGCTGAACGACCTGTATCTCAACGATGCGAGCGGCAATCCCATTCCCTTCGGCGCCTTCTCCACCCTGAGCGTGCGCTCCGCCCCCCTCGTGATCAATCATCTGAGCCAGTTTCCCGCCGCCACCATTTCCTTCAATCTCGCTCCCGGGATATCACTGAGCCAGGCGGTCGACGCAGTGCAAAAAACCGTCGCCGAGGCCGCCCTGCCGGCGGGCGCGGAGGCCAGCTTCCAGGGGACTGCGCTCTCGTTCCTGGCATCGCTCAAGAATGAACCCCTGCTCCTGCTTGCCGCCATCGTCACCGTGTACATCGTGCTGGGCGTGCTGTACGAAAGCTACATCCATCCCATCACCATCCTCTCCACGCTACCCTCGGCCGGAGTCGGGGCACTCGTCGCGCTCATGCTGGCAGGCCAGGAGCTCACTATCATCGCCGTCATCGGCATCGTCCTGCTCATCGGCATCGTCAAGAAAAACGCCATCATGATGGTGGATTTCGCCCTCCAGGCCGAGCGCGAACAGGGGCTGTCCCCGCGTGCGGCCATCCACCAGGCCAGCCTGCTGCGCCTGCGCCCGATACTCATGACGACTTTCGTCGCCCTCTTCAGCGCGCTGCCCTTCATGCTCGGCAGCGGGCAGGGGCAGGAACTGCGCGAGCCCCTAGGCATCACCCTGGTGGGCGGGCTGCTCGCCAGCCAGTTCCTCACCCTCTTCACCACGCCGGCAATCTATCTGGCCTTCTCCCGCCTTGCCGGCCGCGCGG
>JAJXXS010000126.1 GCA_021780975.1 Pseudomonadota bacterium | reverse complement strand
GCCACTGCCTCGGCACCGGGCCCGGAGACACGGACTACGCCCACCCCGCCGCGTCCCGGCGCGGTGGCGATGGCGGCGATGGTCTCGGGAGACTGCGCGGCGGAAGGAGGCATCGAAAGAGCGGGAGCGGCGATCTACGTCTGCAATCTGCACATTCTAGCCGCGCGGCTTGCCCGAGATACAGGTTGCGCACTGCGTCGTCGCGTCGCCAAAGCGGAAAAAACGGTCCTGGCGCATTGAAATTCCGGGCCCGACCAAGGACAATCCGCAGTCTTTTTGCGTCGCCCGGCTGCGGAGTCAGGCGTGTCCAATTATTAAAACCACTTAGCCTGTAGAGGACTACCCATGAAGTCAACCAAGCTTGCAGCGATCTTCGCTGCCTCGGGCCTTGTTGCGCCCACGCTCGCGTTTGCCACCAACGGCATGCTGATGGAGGGCTATGGGCCGATCGCTGCCGCCATGGGCGGCGCCGCGATGGCCTACGACAATGGCACTGCGGCCATGGCGAACAACCCTGCCACCCTGGGATTGATGGCCGAAGGCCGCCGCCTGGATGTGATGCTGGGCTTTGTCGGCCCGCGCGTCGCCGCCCCGGGGACCATGGGCGACTCCAAGGCGGATGCCTTCTACATGCCGGCCATCGGTTATGCCGCCAGGCAGGATCGCCTGACCTACGGCCTGGGCATCTACGGCCAGGGCGGCATGGGCACCGAATATGCGAACGGCGACCTCGCCCAGGTGAGCGTGGGGCGGGTGATCTTCCCGCTGGTGTATCGCGTCAACAACCGCCTCAACGTGGGCGGCAGTCTGGATCTGGTGTGGGCCGGCATGGACCTGGTGGTCGGTCAGATGAACATCCGTTTCAAGGACAGCAGCAATTACACCGGGGCGGCCAAGGGCTACAGCGTGGCGGCGAAGCTGGGCTTCACCTATCGCTACAACAGGTCGCTTACCCTCGGCGGCGTGTACCAGACGGCCGGCAACCTGCCGGATCTCAAGGCCGGCGCCTACAAGGTCAGCGGCTTCGACATGCCGCCCATCGTGGGCCTGGGCCTGGCGTGGCAGGCCAGCCATCGCCTCATGGCGACGGCCGACCTCAAGGACGTGCTGTGGGGCAGCAGCATGAACACCGTGACCATCTATCACAATGGCGCCGTGGTGGTGCCCTTCAAGCAGGATTGGAGCAACCAGATGGTCCTGTCGCTGGGGGCCGCCTACCGGTTCACCGATGCCTTGACCGGCCGCATCGGCTACAACCACGGCAAGAACCCGATCCCGGATCAATACGTCAATTATCTGTGGCCGGCGATCGCGCAAGACCACTACACCGCCGGTTTCGGCTATGCCTTTGACAAGCACTCGGACGTCAATTTTTCTCTCAGCTACGTGCCGCAGATATCGGTGACGGGCAGCGGTACGCCCATGGCCATGGGCGGCAACGGAGGCATGACCATCACCCACCGGCAGGTCAACTGGCAACTGATGTACAGCCGCCTTTTCTGAGGCGGGGTTGCAGGCGCGCTGCTGGCCGGCCGTTGCGCACGACTCTTATACAGGGCTGGCGCGCCAGCCCTGTGGTTCACGCCTTGGCAGCCTTGCCTTGCTTCTCCATCTGCTTGGTGATCACCCACTGCTGGGCGATGGAGAGGATGTTGTTGGTGAGCCAGTAGAGCACCAGGCCGGCCGGGAAGAAGAAGAAGAAGATCGAAAAGGCGATGGGCATGATCATCATGACCTTGGCCTGCATCGGATCCGGCGGCGTCGGATTGAGCTTGGTCTGGATGAACATGGTGATGCCCATGAGGACGGGCAGCACAAAATAGGGGTCGGCCTTGGTCAGGTCGTGTATCCACAGGATCCACGGCGCGCCGCGCAGCTCCACGGCGCCCAGCAGCACCCAGTAGAGGGCGATGAAGACAGGGATCTGCATGACGATGGGCAGGCAGCCGCCCAGCGGGTTGACCTTCTCGGTCTTGTACAGCTCCGCCATGGCTTGATGGAGCTTCTGGCGGTCGTCGCCGTAGGTCTCCTTGAGCTTCTGCAGCTTGGGCGTGAGCTGGCGCATATGGGCCATGGATTTGTAGCTCTTGGCCGAAAGCGGGAACAGCAGCAGCTTGATGAAGATCGTCAGGATGACGATGGCCCAGCCCCAGTTGCCGACGATGGCATGGATTTTTTCCAGCGCCCAAAAGATGGGCACCGCAATCGGGGTGAGCAAGCCGTAATCGCGGGTGTATTCCAGGCCCGGCGCGATCTTGGCCAGCTGGTTCTGCAGCTGCGGGCCGGCGTAGAGCGGCACATCGAAACTCAGCGTCTGCCCAGGAGCGACCGTCCCTTCCGGCACGATCACGCCGGTAGAGAACAGGCCGCCGCCCAAATCCCTGGCATAAAAGTCGCGCTGCGGGCCCTGAGCCGGCAGCCAGGCGGCTACGAAATGGTGCTGCACCATGCCCACCCAGCCGTTGTCGGCCTGCTTTTCGAATTCCGCGCTATGGTCGGCAATGTTGGCGAAGGGAATTTTCTGGAATTTCTTCTGCGCCGTGTAGATCGCCGGACCCGTGTAGGCGTGGATGAAATGGGACTCACCCGGTGGCGGCTTGTCGTTGCGCACAAACTGGAAGTAGGCATTCACCGGGGTTGGCGCGCTGCCGCCGTTCTTCACGCTATAGGAGAGCTGGATCAGATAGCTGTCGGGGCTGAAGGTATAGGTCTTGGTGACCGTCACGCCCGTGGCCGGATCGCTCCAGGTCAGCGGAACCGTCAGGCTTTTCTGCCCGGGCTGCAGCGTATAGGTGCCCGGCGTGAGCTGGAAAACGGTCTTGTGGTTGGGCACCTGGGCCCCTATCAGGCCGGATTGCGCAACGTAGGGATGATCAGTCGTCTGCTCGAACAGTGGCAGCGGGGTGCCGCTGCTGTCGGTTTCCTGATATTTGTCGAGCACCAGGCGGCGCAGATCGCCACCTTCCGCACTGATGGTCACCGTCATGAGCGGCGTCTTCACCACCGCCTGCGGAGCAGCGGCGAACATGGCACCCGTCGCGGCAGTGGCGGCCGGCGCCGCCGCCGGCGACACGGGCGCATTCGGCACGCTGTTGGCCGGGCCGGCCGCCTGCTGCGTCTTGGGCGCAGGTGCCTGGGGGGCGTTATGGTTTTGCCAGTTTTCCCACAGCAAAAGAAGGGAAAAAGAAAAAACGATGAAGAGGATCAGTCTTTGGGTGTCCATGGGTGCTCAGGGAACCGGGTCGTAGCCGCTGTCGCCACCGGGACGGCAGCGCGCGATGCGCTTGGCGGCAAGAAGGCCGCCCTTGAAAAGGCCGTATTTCTCCAGGGCCTCGATCGTGTAGTCGGAACAGGAAGGCTGAAAGCGGCAGCGTGGCGCCAGATACGGGCTTAGCGCCAGACGATAAAGCTTGACCAGCCAAGCGGCTAGGTGGCCCATGTCCTGGCCCGAGCAAACAGATCCTGCAGTTCT
>JAJXXS010000357.1 GCA_021780975.1 Pseudomonadota bacterium | reverse complement strand
CAACCCCGCCCTCGATATCCTCGCCGTGCGCCAGACGGGCCAGGTCACCGCCGGGGTCACGCTGGCAGGAACGGCGCAGCAGCCGCGGGTCAGCCTCTACTCCGACCCGGCCATGCCCGACAGCGAAACCTTGTCATGGCTGCTTTTCGGCCACGGCCCGGGCAACCTGAGCAACGAGCAATTTTCCCTCCTGCAGGCGGCCGCCAGCGCCCTTCTGGCACGCGGCGGGGGCACCAATCTGCAGACCAAGCTGGCGGAAAAACTGGGTCTTTCCAGCATCGACATCCAGGGCGGCGGCGCCAGCAACGGCAACCTGGCCGGAACGGTGGTCAGCATCGGCAAGCAGTTGTCGCGCAGTTTCCGCCTGCGCTACGAGCAGAGTCTGGACGGGCTCACCCAGATCGTGCGTGCCTACTATGCCCTGAGCCCCAGCCTCAGCCTGCAGGCCCAGACGGGCAGCCAGTCCGGGGTGGACGTGCTGTACAGCAGGGAATTCGAGTAACGGCAAAGGCGCGAACCGCCGCACCGGCACACTTTTCCACGCCGGCGGAATAAAACCCCGCGCTGGCGAGTCTTTAACCCCGTAGGATCCAAAACTACATCACTACGCCCCTGCTTGGGGCCTTTCCAGCCGAACGAGGAGACTCAGCATGATGTCCATAAAATCCACCCTTCTTACCCTTGGCCTGACCGCCGCCCTTCTGGGCGGACCGCTGGTGGCGGGCGCCGCCCAGGCGGCAGACCACAAGGTCGTGTTCCAGGTCAGCGACAACGACCCCGGCAAATGGAATCTCACCTTGAACAACGCCTTCAACGTGCAGAAAGTTCTGGGCAAGGGCGACACCGACATCGAGATCGTCGTCTACGGCCCCGGCATCAACATGCTCAAGATGGACTCCACGGTAGGCAACCGCATAGACCAGGCGGAAAAAGCCGGCATCAAGGTGGTGGCCTGCGAAAACACCATGCACGCGCAAAAGCTCACCAAGGAAGACATGCTGCCCGAGATCGGCTACGTGCCGGGCGGCGTGGTCGAGATCATGAAGCTTGAAGGCGAGGGCTGGGCCTACATTCGTCCCTGAATGTCCTCCGGGGGGCCGGCGACGGCCGGCTCTTCGGCGTTCTCAAGGGCCGCGCGCACCACCCTGAACAACTCGCGCGCGGCGCGCGGCGGCTTGCCCAGCGCCGTCTCCTGGCGCCCCTGGCGCACCAACTGACGCAGGCGCGTGGAATCCAGTCCGGGCACTTCGTGCAGCAGTTCGGTCACCGCCGCATCATCCTCCAGCAGCCGTTCACGCCAGCGCTCGGCGCGATGCAGCCGCGCCGTCGCCAGCGCATTCTGGCCGCGCAGGGCCTCCAGCTGCGCGCGTATGGGTGCGGCATCCAAGGAGCGCATGAGACGGCCGATGAACTGCATCTGCCGGCGTATCGCCTCATGCTTGGTAAAGCGCCGGCAGTCGGCCACCGCCGCGCGCAGATCCTCCGGCAGGGCAATCTGTTCCAACTGGCTCTGCGACAGCTTCACCAGAGCCTCGCCCAGATCCTGCAGATCCTCCATCTGGCGTTTGCGCTGGGTTTTGCTGACTTGCGCAGGAAATTCCGGCGCCTCGTTTTCGTTCATGGGATGTTACGCGCGGACACGCCGCGGCGGGTAAAATCGCCATTTTAGCCCCACCGCCCCCCGCCCCATGCCCAGCCCATTCAGCTACACCCGTGAACAACTGGCCGACCTGGCCGCCCAGGCGCTCGAATACGCCCGGGGCTTCGGCGCCAGCGCCGCCGACACGGAAATCTCCGAGGCCCAGGGGCAAACCGTCACTGTGCGCAAGGGCGAGATCGAGACCATCGAATACAACCGCGACAAGGGCATGGGGGTGACGGTCTACATGGGTCAGCGCAAGGGCCACGCCAGCACGTCCGATCTTACGCCTGCCGCCCTCAAGGCCACGGTGGAGAAAGCCGCCACCATCGCCCGCTACACGGCGGAGGATCCGGCGGCCGGCCTGCCCGACCCCGCCGTGCTGGCGCAGGAACAGCCCGACCTCGATCTCTACCACCCCTGGGGCATCAGCGTGGAGGAGGCCGCCGAGCGCGCACGCGCGTGCGAGGCAAGCGCGCTGGCCGTGGACCGCCGCATCGAGAATTCCGAAGGCGCCAGCCTGTCCACCCACAGTTCCCATTTCGTATATGCCAATTCGCTGGGCTTTACCGGCGGCTACGCGAGCTCACGCCACAGCCTGTCGGTCGCCGTCATCGGCGCCGACAAGGGACTCATGCAGCGTGATTACTGGTATACCACGGCGCGCCGTGCCGACGAACTTGAAGCCGCGGAGAGGGTCGGCCGCGTCGCCGGCGAACGCACGGTGCGACGCCTCAACGGCCGCAAGCTGTCCACCCGCCAATGCCCCGTGATCCTCGAAGCACCCATCGCCAGTGGTCTCATCGGCAGCTTTGTCGGCGCCGTCTCCGGCTCCAGCCTGTACCGCCGCTCGTCATTTCTGCTCGACAGCCTGGGCAAGGAAATCTTCGCCCCCCATATCCATCTGCGCGAAGACCCCTTCATTCCGCGCGGCCTAGGCAGCAGCCCCTTCGATAGCGAAGGCGTGCGTGTGGCGGCGCGCGATGTCGTCAAGAACGGCGTAGTGCAGGGCTACTTCCTCTCCACCTATTCGGCGCGCAAGCTGGGCATGCAGAGCACCGGCAATGCCGGCGGCAGCCACAATCTCATCCTCCAGTCGGGCGACAAGGATCTCGCCGGCCTTCTCAGGGAGATGGGCAGCGGCCTGCTGGTCACCGAGCTGCTGGGCCACGGCGCCAACATGGTGACCGGCGATTATTCGCGCGGTGCAGCGGGCTATTGGGTGGAAGGAGGCGAAATCCAGTATCCGGTGGAGGAAATCACCATCGCCGGAAATCTGAAGGACATGTTCAGGAACATCGTCGCCATCGGCACGGATGTCGACCGCCGCGGCTCGCGCCAGACCGGTTCCATCCTCCTCAGCGAGATGACGGTGGCAGGCGACTGAAGCCGGCGCGGATCGCGCTTCAATACGCTTTTCAGCGCCGGGACACAGCGGCCGGCGACGCTCTCACGCCGCCCCGCCAAGGGCGGCATGAAACACCAATCCGGCGTGCTCGCGCAGGGCGTGGAATTCGACGTTTTCCCAGCGCTCCTGCACCACGTTCAATTCCGCGCGATGGCTCGCCAGAAAGGTCGGCGCATCCACTACGTCGAAGGCGATGCGGTGCGCATTGCTGTCGATGAAGCGTTTCATTTCCGCCGGATCGCGACTCGTGACCCAGCGCGCCACCTGATACTTGGAGCCGGCAAAGCGCGCCTCCACGCCGTATTCATGCTTCAGGCGGTGGGCGATGACCTCGAATTGCAGGGCCCCTACGGCCCCCAGGAGCAGCATGCCGCCGACATGGGGACGAAACACCTGGATCGCCCCCTCCTCGCCAAGCTGCAGAAGCCCGGCGCG
>JAJXXS010000340.1 GCA_021780975.1 Pseudomonadota bacterium | reverse complement strand
AAGCGCAGCTACAGGGCTACGCCGGGGAAACGCCCTATGTGCGCTGGGGTGACGGCGCGGCGCTTGCCCTCGCCTGGGCCATGCTGGGGCTGGCCTGCTTCAGGCGGCGGCCTTGATGCGCGTGGTATTGCGCCCGGAGCGCTTGGCTTCCAGGAGCGCCGAGTCGGCGCGGATGAGGGCGGCATTTTCCTGGCGGTCGGCCTTGTGATACTCGGACAGGCCGCCGCTCCATGAGAGCTTGTGAGTCACGCCCGGCAGCAGTTCCACCGTGGCGGGCATGGCCGCGCGCAGCCGGTCTGCCAGTTCCTGGGCCTTGTCGAGCGGCGTGAACGGGAAGACGACGCAGAATTCATCGCCCCCCAGACGGGCAATGAAGTCGCTGGAACGCAGGTTGTCGCGCAAGGCCTTGCCGAAAGCGACGATCATCTGGTCGCCGGCCTCATGGCCGAAGGTGTCGTTGATCTGCTTGAAGTTGTCGACGTCCATGATGAGCAGGCTGTGGCTCCAGCCCTCCTTCAGGGTCTTGAACAGTTCCTTCTGCTTCTCCTCGAAGCTGCGCCGGTTGTAGACCTGGGAGAGGTGGTCCACGCGCGCCTGGGCGCTGGCTTCCTGCTGCTTGCCGACCAGGACCTGGGCCAGCTTGATCATGGCGCGCAGGGGAGCGTCGAATTCCTCCAGGCTCGCGCGGTAGTCCGGACGCAGGCGATGTTGGCGCAGATCCGCGGTCAGCGCCACCATGACCTTGAGGTTTTCACGCATGCGGCGCTTGAGGCTCAGCATCGTGGCAACGACGGCCACCGCCATGGACAGGGCGATGACCAGCCAGGCGAGGATATAGGGGGCGGTTTCGCTGAAGCTGGAGCTGGCGCGGCGCCAGACGGCGATCTTCCAAGGCGTGCCGTCCAGCGTGATGAGAGTACCGGGCGGCCCCTCCTTGAGGGCCTGGTTGCCGCGCCGCATCAATACGGTGACGCCGCCGGCCTGGCTTTGCTGCAGTTCGACATAGCCTCCGGCGTCCGGTACGGGCAGGGTATCGAACAGGGTCTGCAGCTGCGGAACGGCCTCTTCGACGACCACGAAGCCAAGGCGGTTGCCCTGGCTGTCCAGCACCGGTCGGCTGATCGAGAGGCTGAAGCTGGCACTCGTGGAGGACGCGCCGCCGTGGGCGGTCTGTTCGACGAGCTGGCTGGTATCTCCGGGCAGGAACCCTGGCAGCAACTGGCGCGCGCCGTCGGTGCCGTTGGTGATGAACAGCACCGTGGCCTGGGGACTGAGAGCATGGAGGTTGGCGGCCTGGGCGCGGCAGATGTCCGGATTGGAGGTCTGGAAACAGGCCAGCGTGTCAGGATGGGCCGCGATGTGATCCGCCAGGCGACCCATGGATTGCGCCAGGAATTCGATCTGGCTGGCCATGACCGGGCGTCCGGCGGCCTCGCGCTGGATGCCCGTCGGATGCGGCGCAAAGGCGTAAAAGCTTCCCACCGCCACGGCCGCGATGGCGGCCAGGAAGGCGGCGAGCAACACGCCGTAGCGTTGCAGAGAGGGGCGGGCGTTTAGATTCACGGCAGATCGAATTTGATTTCATTCCACAGAAAGGACGGCATTGCCATGACCTCCCTGCAAACTCCGTGCCGTGGATAGATTGCCGGATGAACGGCGTCAGGCGGCAGACAGGCGGAATAACCCATCTTCGCCTGGCTGTATCACTGGCGGCCTGTGCTGCCGAAACCGCCGTCGCCACGTGTGCTGGCGACGAAGTCCTCTACTACCTCGAAACTTGCCTGTAGGACGGGAACGATGACGAACTGCGCCAGGCGTTCCATGGGCTCCATGCGGAAGGCCTGGTTGCCTCGGTTCCAGCAAGACACCATGAGCGGCCCCTGGTAGTCCGAATCGATCAGGCCGACCAGATTGCCCAATACGATGCCGTGCTTGTGGCCCAGCCCCGAGCGCGGCAGGATGAGCCCGGCGTAACCGGGATCGGCCAGATGCACCGCGAGGCCGGTGGGGATGAGGTGGGTCGCGCCGGGCTCTATCATCATGGGTGCGGCGATACAGGCGCGCAAATCGAGCCCCGCCGAACCGCGCGTCGCATAGGCGGGGAGTTGATCCGCGAGGCGCGGGTCGAGGATCTTCACTTGTAGTTTCATATTTGACGGGTTTTCGTCGTTGTCATCAATTCTTGGATATGTTCGATGAGGCGGCGAGCCTGTGTCAGTTTGTCCGCACGCGGCTGCGGATGCATGCCACGGTCATCGAAAAACACCAACTCGGCGTCGTCGCGGCCGAGCGTGTCCTGCGCCAGGTTTCCCACCAGCAGGGGGAGCCGCTTGCGCTGGCGTTTGGCTTCCGCAGTCTCGGCCAATGCGCCGGTCTCTGCGGCGAAGCCGACGCAGAAGGGAGCGTCGGGGAGGGTCGCCACTTCCGCCAGAATGTCGGCATTGGGCACTAGGTCGAGACGCAAGAGGGTGTCGCTTTTTTTCAGCTTGGTGGGCGACGCCTGTGCTGGGCGGTAGTCCGCGACCGCTGCCACGGCGATGAAAATGTCGGTCTGCGGCACCCGTGCGAGTACCGCCTCGCGCATGTCGGCGGCGCTTTGAACGGCGATGCGCTCAACACCTTGCGGGCTTGCCAGGCAAGTCGGGCCGGAAACAAGGGTTACGGCGGCGCCGGCGGCGCGCGCGGCCTGGGCCACGGCATAGCCCATCTTGCCGGAACTCAGGTTGGTAAGCCCTCGCACCGGGTCGAGGGCCTCGAAAGTGGGACCGGCGGTGACCAGCACGCGCTGATGTGCCCATGGCCCCGGATTCAGCAGCGCGCGGATCGCGTGCAGCAACTCATCGGGCTCGAGCATGCGACCCCAACCCGTTTCGCCGCAGGCCTGCGCACCGCTGGCCGGCCCCAGGATAGCCACCCCGTCGCTTCGCAACAGCGCCACATTGCGTTGCGTCGCCAGGTTGGCCCACATTTCGCGGTTCATTGCCGGCGCCACTGCCAGGGGGGCATTGCGCGCCAGACACAGCGTGGACAGCAGATCGTCTGCCAGGCCTTGCGCGAGTTTGGCCAGAAAGTTGGCCGACGCCGGGGCGACGAGGATCAGGTCCGCCGGACGGGCGGCGTCGATATGGGCCATGCCGGCGCCGGTGTTGTCCCAAAGCCCTTCCAGCACGGGGCGGCCGGAAAGGGCCTGGAACGTTGCAGGGCCGACGAAATGGGTGGCAGCTTCGGTCATTGCCACCTGCACACGGAAGCCGCTCTTCACCAACAGACGGGTCAGTTCCGCCGCCTTGTAGGCGGCGACGCCTCCAGTGATGCCAAGAAGGATGGATTGGCTCATATATTAATTGGTGCTTAAATCGTCGCGGAAACTGTAAGCATTGCCGACCTGAAATAGCGCAGTGATCTGGCGAAACCGATGATTCTACAGGGAGGAGAACGCAGCCATGGGCATCAAGGACTGGCCGGCCGACACACGGCCAAGGGAGAAGCTCCTGCAGCACGG
>JAJXXS010000248.1 GCA_021780975.1 Pseudomonadota bacterium | reverse complement strand
CTTCGCCGCGTACTCCAGGTCGGAAAAGCTGCGTTGCATCGCTCTAATCCATTCAGCCTTCAATGACACGATTCTCGCAAACCTTCGATGTATAGGGCAGACAATAAATCAGCGTGTCCTTAAATAATCTTCTTGATTATCAATGGGTAATACTTGGTCGCATGTTAATCGCGGATTGGTGTGTAAAGAATTCTTACACATTGCGGTTTTATTAAGCACCAGTAAATAGTTGCAAAAACTTATCTTGAGAATTCCGTTCGTCAAGATCGCGCAAGTTAAAAAATCCCTAATAAGACCATAGCCTTATTACAACGTAACGTTTTTTTAATTATGTATAGAAGTCCGACAGTTTGGGATGCCAACCGGTCAGTTATTAAGAATCCAACCGGCAGCAGGTGGTGGGGAAGCGATCTGATCTGCGTCAGCGAGTGAGTGTCGGCAGAGAGGCGTATGCCGCCAACAAAGCCAGTTACCAATTCCGGTAACACCGGCGCAACTGCCGGCCCGCATCCACCTACCCAAGGAGGTTGTATGGGAAAGCCCCCTAAAGAGAAACCCCCAGAAAATTCAGAGAACACTGGCAAGGAACCCCGTCGCAAACGCTCTTGGTTCATGGAACTTCTGGTCAAACTGGCAGGCATAGGCGCCATGCCGCGGCACCCCAAAATGCCTAGGAGACGCTGACCGTGACCGTATGCGCAAGGTTAACGTGCCGCTGGTTTACGGATCATGCTTCTGTTATAGGGACCCCCTCCGTGTCGCTTGGGATCTTGACCATTGACAGCTCCTCCCCATGAACCCGACGTGACCCTGGGAAGATTGTTCGGCGGCTTCGAGGCGGGTGCCGCTCAATGCTCATTTTGGAAGCGCTCATTGAGCCCGAGGGGCGTGCCAATGTCAGCAACCCGTGTGACATCGACCATTCCGCGGTACCGACGCCACGGGCGGCTATGGCCGATTTATTGGCGTGGCCCGTATCTCCTCTGGCACAAGCGCGCAATTTCTACGGCGCTGGCCGCGCACCTTATTTGTGGTACTACTGCGCACGTATGCTGAATGTTCGCGTATCACAACTTAGTCCCGCCTTTGCGGCCATTCGAGCACCGACCGTCGCGGTCAGCAGAGCGCTAGGCACCTGCCTGTCGGGATGCCATACGCGTTGAACGGCACGTCTACCCTTGGGGGGGCGGGTACTATCGCCTCGTACCTGCCGTTCCGCCTTGCAGCGGATTGGGCAAATGTCGGCGATGATTCTGCTCGGCCAGACAAGCCGCCGTGTCTCCGTCTATGTCTACGCGAAGGATGACTGCTCCATCCTCTGCGGGAGATCTCCCTGCTAAAGATCATGGCGGCGACCTGGCCCACGGCTTGCGTGGCGCCCACCATTGGACCGCCGCCTTCGCCTCATGCAGTTCAGGCGGAACCCAGCAAGCGTACCTCCCGTTGCGGGTAAGGAATGGCAATGCCGCGTTGGTGGAAAGTCTCCAGTACTGACTGGGTGATCTCGCTGGAGGCCGTGTAGAAATCGTGCACCGCCACCCACGGGCGCACCGCGATATGGACACTATAGTCGGCCAGGGTCAGCACCTGGATCATGGGCGCGGGTTCCTTGAGGATCTTGGGGTGGGCTGCGAGCAGATCGCGGATTGCCGCCAGGGCGGTGTTCAGGTCGGTGTCGTAGGCCACCCCCACCTCCACGTCCAGCTGCCGAAGGCTGCCGTAGTTATGCAAAATCTCGCCGACGATCTTGCGGTTGGGAATGACGATGCGGGAACGGTCCGGATGGCTCAACACCGTGCTGAACAAGCGGATCTCGGCCACAGTGCCCTCCTCACCGGCAATGCCGATGTACTCGCCCACAAGGAAGGGACGGGTGAAGATGATGGTCAGCCCCGCCGCCAGGTTGCCGAGCACCCCCTGCATGGCCAGGGCAACGCCGGCACCGGCCACGCCCAGGCCGGCGAGCAGGGGCAGCAACTGCACCCCCAGGTTCTGCAAGGCCATGATGAGGAACAGGCCCAGCACCAGGATGCGCAGGATACGGATCAGCAGCTGGCGCAGGCTCCCCTCCAGCCCCACTTTCACCAGCATGCTGTCGGCCAGCCGGCCCGCCCAGCGGCCGACATAGAAGCCCGCCACCATGATCAGCATGGCCACCAGCAGCTTGGGTCCGAACTGGATGGCCAAGTCGATAGCAGTCTGCTGGGCGTGTTGCAGGGTGTTCAGCTGCTCCTCCATGGCGATCTCCATCGATTCCGAATGCGTGTAGGGTATCAAAGCGGAGAATTGCGAAAACTGCAATCTGCCAACAGGTCAAGAAAAAGGCCACCCCGACTGAGGTGGCCTGTGTCCTGGGAGCCCACCTTACACGCTGGCGGCGAAGGCGCAGGTGACCGGCGGGTGTGGTGCAGATTGCCGACGTTGGCGTGGGTTCCCACCAGCATCGTCAGGTCGCTTTAGGGTTTGGACGGAACGGGCCAACCACCCAGTAACGCTACAGAACGAGTCTGGCCGACAATCTTGCCATTTGTGGCGAGATTGTGTATTATAGTAATAAATTCATATGTCTAATCTCACCACGCAATCTCTTGTTGAATACCTGAATGCCCATCCGGGCGGGGTCTCTTCGGGCGAGATCGAAACCCATTTCGACGTCAGCCGGAGTACCCTGATCCGTCGCCTGAACAAGGCCACGCAGGCGGGCGCCATTACCGTTTCCGGCAAAGGCCCCGCGACGCGGTATTTCAGTGCAGATCCGCTGTCTGCGCTAAAAGCGTACTTTGCCAACCCCCACACCGCGAGGACTGTCGCGCCCTATCGAGAGGAGCGCCTAGCGTCGTTGCCCGGCCTCTCCGATGCGGCGGCTCTGAAATTCAGGGGCATTGCCAAGCATCCACTCGACAAGCGCGAGCTCGGAAAATTCCTTATCGACTTTGCTTGCGCCTCGTCGGTCCTGGAGGGCGGCACCTACTCGCTGCTCGACACGCAGGCCCTGATCGAATACGGGGAGAAATCTCCGGGCAAGCCGCTCGAAGATGCTTTCCTGGTGCTCAACCACAGGGACGCATTCGAGTATTTGCATGACAACATGCGACTTGACTCCATCTACCGCGTTCATGACCTGCTCACCAGCGATCACGATCTACCGGAGCTCGCAGAGTCGCGCCACTTCCTGCCCGCGAATCAGCGTGGCGTCCCCCGGGAATATGCGGAGGTTGATATCGCCCTGAGCGCCTACCTGCCCCCCTTTCGCCCTGGCACAGGGTACATCGCAAAGGCTCTGGAGCGCGTGTTGGAGACCGCCGACTCGATCCAGGATCCGGTGCAGGCAGCTTTTTACCTGTTGACGCGCATCCCATACCTCCAGCCCTTCAAGGACGGCAACAAGCGGACGTCACGGGCGATCTGCAACGTTCCCCTGATCCGCGCCGGCCTGCCCCCGATCTCCTTCGTCGATTTTGGGAAACAGGATTACATCGTGTCTCTGCTGGCGTTCTACGAGCTCGGCGACACC
>JAJXXS010000122.1 GCA_021780975.1 Pseudomonadota bacterium | reverse complement strand
ATGGCGAGCAGGCGTCGGGTGAGAGGCTGGGTGGCGGGGTCGGTCATGGCGCAGTGATCCGGTGTCGAGGCGGCTCGGGCAGGTGGCGCGTGGGAGAAGGTCCGGTCACGGTGCTGCGGGTCAGGCGCAGGCCGTGCGCCAAGATTAGCGCATTTACGGGGGGCACGCCGCGCGCGAGCCTGCGCCGGGGTCTGCCCCGGCGCACGGGCGTGGGCAGCCCCTTACTGGGCGGCCTTGAGGGCGGCGATGCGCTCTTCCAGGGGCGGATGTGTCATGAACAGGCTTTTCAGGCCGCCATTTTTCGCGCCGTTGATGCCGAAGGCCGCCATTTTTTCCGGCAGATGAGACGGTTCGTGCAAGGCCTGCAGCCGCTCCAGCGCCGCGATCATCTTGGCGCGCCCGGCCAGATGCGCACCGCCGGCATCGGCACGGAATTCACGTCGACGGGAGAACCACATGACGATGAGCGAGGCCAGCACGCCCAGTACCAATTCGGCGATCAGGGTGGTGACAAAAAATGCTGGTCCGGTGTTTTCCTCGTTTTTGAACACGACGCGATCTATGGTGTGGCCGATGACGCGGGCAAAGAAGATGACGAAGGTGTTGACCACTCCTTGGATGAGCGCCAGGGTCACCATGTCGCCATTGGCGATGTGGCTCACCTCGTGCCCCAGCACAGCTTCCGCTTCGGCTTCGCTCATGCTGCGCAGGAGCCCGGTGGATACTGCGACCAGCGCGCTGTTGCGGGTCGCTCCGGTGGCGAAGGCATTGATCTCGGGGGCGTCGTAAATGGCCACCTGGGGCATTTTTATGCCGACGGCATCTGCCTGGCGTGCCACCGTTTGCAGCAGCCAGCGCTCCGCCTCGTTCTGCGGCGTCCCAAGGACCTGAGCGCCGACCGCCATCTTGGCAGTCCATTTGGAGATGAGCAGGGAGATGAATGAGCCGCCAAAGCCCATGAGCGCGGCGAAGACCAGCAGGGCGTTGAAGTTGATGCCCTGTTGGGTGAGGTAGGGCTCCACGCCAAGAATGCGCATGGTGACGGAGAGCACCAGCACGATGGCCAAGTTGGTCAGGAGATACAAGAGGATGCGTTTCATGTCGGGCCCCGGGGCGCCTTTAGTTAAATGAAGCTTAATTATACTGAAACGCCACGCCGTGACCATGGGGGGTAAATCGTCCTCCCTGGCAGCCCGTCGCGGCGCTGCCTGAATGTCGCTACGGACAGAGGTCGCGCGTCCGTACGCCGCGTCGCGGCGCGCGCGGTCAGAGCAGGATGATGTCGTACTGCTCCTGGGTGTAGCTGGTTTCCACCTGCAGGGAAATGGGACGCCCGATGAAGTCGGACAACTGGGCGAGGCTTTGCGACTGCTCGTCAAGAAACAGGTCGACCACGGCCTGGGCGGCAAGGATGCGAAATTCCCGCGCCGAGAACTGGCGTGCCTCGCGCAGGATTTCGCGCAGGATTTCGTAGCAGGCGGTTTGCGCCGTCTTGATCTGGCCGCGGCCCTGGCAGGTGGGGCAGGGCTCGCACAGCACATGTGCAAGCGACTCGCGCGTGCGCTTGCGCGTCATCTCCACCAAGCCGAGAGGGGAGAAGCCGTTGATGCTCGAGCGCGTGGGGTCGCGCATGAGCGCTTTCTTCAGTTCGGCGAGCACGAGGTCGCGGTGCTCGTGGCTGTGCATGTCGATGAAATCGATGATGATGATGCCGCCAAGATTGCGCAGGCGCAGCTGACGGGCGATGGCCTGCGCGGCTTCAAGGTTGGTCTTGAAGATGGTGTCGTCGAAATTGCGCGCGCCGACGAAACCGCCGGTGTTGACGTCGATGGTGGTGAGCGCCTCGGTCTGGTCGATGATGAGGTAGCCCCCGGATTTCAGGTCGACGCGCCTGGCCAGGGCGCGCTCGATCTCGTCGTCGATGGCGTGCAGGTCGAAAAGCGGGCGCTCGGCGCCGTAGTGCTGCAGACGGCTGCCGATGCCGTCGGTGTAAAGGAGCGCGAATTCCTGCATTTTCTGGAAGGTCTCGCGCGAGTCCACCAGGATGCGGGCCGTGTCCGGATTGACGAAGTCACGCAGCACGCGCAACGCGAGCGTCAGATCCTGGTAGAGGGGCGCCGGTGCCCCGCCGAGTGCGGCGCGCTCGCGGATGCTTTGCCACAGTTTGCGCAGATAGGCTACGTCGGCAGCCAGGTCGGACTCGCCCGCGGTTTCGGCCATGGTGCGCACGATGAAGCCGCCTTCGCTGTCCTTGGGCAGCAGGCTGGCGAGTTTCTGGCGCAAATGCTCGCGCTCTTCCTCGCCTTCGATCTTTTGCGAGATGCCGATGTGGGATTCCTGCGGCAGGTAGACCAGATAGCGGCCGGCCAAGCTGATCTGGGTCGTGAGGCGGGCGCCTTTGGTGCCGATGGGGTCTTTCACCACCTGCACCACGAGTGACTGCCCTTCATGCAGGAGGCGTTCGATGGGCTTTTCCGCGGCCGCGCTGCTGCGCTCCATCCAGATGTCGCCGACGTGCAGAAAGGCGGCGCGCTCCAGGCCGATGTCGATGAAGGCCGACTGCATGCCGGGCAGCACGCGCGCCACCCGACCCAGGTATATGTTGCTCACCAGCCCCAGGCTCGAGGCACGCTCCACGTGCAGTTCCTGAACCGCGCCCAGGTAAAGTACCGCCACCCGCGTTTCCTGGGGGGTGACGTTGACCAGTATCTCCTCGCTCAATTGGCGTCCGCTCGCTGTCTTAATCCAGGCGCGCAGTGTATCGCATCCGCGCGCGGACGCGGCCCCGGGGCTGTGCCGGCCTTGGCGAGACCGATCAGGCGAGGAAGCCGAAGAGTTTGAGCAATTCTCCGGTTTCGTAGAGGGGTAATCCCATGATGCCGCTGTAACTGCCCTCGATGCGCTGCACGAAGCGCCCGGCCCGACCCTGGATGGCATACGCACCAGCTTTGTCAAGCGCCTCGCCGCTGTCGAGGTAGGTGCGTATGTCGGCAGCGGTCAGGGGTGCAAACACGACCTTGCTGGACGATAGACGGACTTCCAGGCGTTCGTTGAACATGACGGCAACAGCCGTATGTACCCAATGCTCGCGTCCGGCCAGGCGGGAGAGAATTTCTTCTGCCTGTTGGCGGTTCGCCGGCTTGCCGACGATGTCGCCCTCCAGTTCCACATCGGTGTCCGCACCGAGTACGGGTTGGCGCGGAAGGCCTCGTTCCTGCACGCGTTTCCAGCCGCAGCGAGCTTTTTCCTGCGCCATGCGCTCCACGAAGACCGTGGCAGATTCCTCGGGCAGGGGAATCTCCTCCACATCCGCGCGTCCTGGGGTAGCCCGCAGCGGCAGCATGTCGAAGTTGATGCCTAGTTGTTTGAGCAATTCCCGGCGGCGCGGCGACTGGGAGGCGAGATAGAGGCGGAGGGGCAGGTGGCTCATGGGCACGGTTCACTCTCTATGGTAAGGATGGCCTTGCAGCAAGCTGTAAGCCCGGTATAGCTGTTCCGCCAGCAGCACCCGCGCCAG
>JAJXXS010000181.1 GCA_021780975.1 Pseudomonadota bacterium | reverse complement strand
CGGCATGACAAAGACATCGCAGGCGTTATACCAACGCGGCAGATCAGTCTCCGGCACGTGACCCAGCATGTGTACGCGTCCGAGCAGGCCCAGTTCGCTGATCAAGCCGTTCAAATAGACCTCGTCCTCGCCTATGCCTATGATGGCGTAATGCACGTCGAAACCTTCCCCGATCAGGCCAGGCAGCGCGCGGATCACCTGATCGAAGCCTTTGCGCCGCTGCAATCTGCCGACAGAGAGGAGTAGAAAGGACTGCGCGCCCAGAGCGAGGCTGGCGCGCAGATCCGCTGCACGCAGGCCCGGCCGGAAGCGGCTCACATCGACGCCAGGGTAAATCAACCGGATGCGCCGGTCATCGACGCCCATGGCCATCAGAACGTCGCGCGTGAACTCGCTGTTGGCGACAACGACGTCCGCGCGCCTGAGCAGGAACAACATGAAGCGGTATTTGCTGCCACGCCCCCAACTGGTCAGTTCTTCACCGTGCGCGTAAATCACAAGCGGTCGGCGTGTGAGGCGCGCGGCCACCCAGGCGGCCAGGCCTTCCGGCAAGACGCGGATGGCGTGCACCGCGGCGAAGCGTCTGGTCACACCCAGCCACAAAGCCACAGTCACCAGCTTCATGTACATCCACGCAGACTCCGGCTTGAGCCAGGGGACGCGCGCCAAATTGAGCCGATGCACAGTGTTAGGATGCACGGCGTCGACGGCTCCGCTTCCAGGCACGGAGGCTGTCACAATATGGGTGCTCTTGTCACCCAGCCTGCCATAGACTTCCGCCGCCCACACGGCCGTACCGCCCTTGGTTGGCAGGAAAAGCTGGCTGATGACCAGATAGGCCTGCCTGCGCGACACCGTCATCCGCGCACCATGCGCAATACATCGCCCACGCTCGCGAGACCGGGGCGTTCGTATAGGCTGGGCAGCACCGCGCGCAGCGCCTCGCGGCGGCGCCCGCGCTTGGCCAGCGCATAGCCGAGATTGAGGCGCCCCAGGCGCATGCGCTCGCGCACGCCACGCTGTACCGCTGGAGGAAAATCGGACGACACTTGCAGCAGGTGCGTCAGCGTACGCACATTCTCCTGCTGCGCGGCCACGGGGTCGCGGCGCGTGGCGCTGTCGCCGTGGATCACGTAGACGCCGAGGGATTTACAGACAACGCCCGCGCGGCGGCTTCTCGCCACCAGCCGGGTAAGCAGATGCACGTCCTCGCATACTTTGAAGCCCAGTGGATATCCGCCGAGCTCAAGAAAGGCGAGGCGCGGCACGCTCAAGGTGTGGGTATCGCCAAAATGGTCGGCGACATAGGCCTCGAACTCGTCGCCCTCCATCACCACCCTGTCGGCGCCGGCAGCCTTGCTTAGCATCGCCCGGCCACTGCCATGTTGCGCCATGGAAGTGCCTAGCAACGCGCCGGACATGTCACGGTATTCGTAATCGCCGGTCAGGAAATCCAGCGCGCCGTCTTGCGCTATCCAGTCGGCATGGAGCTTCAACCGGTCGGGCACGTACCAGTCATCTGCATCGAGGAAAGCCAACCAGTTGCCCGTCGCCTGCTGCGCGCCATGGTTGCGCGCTGCGGAGACGCCCGCATTTTGTTCGCGGCGTAGGTAGCGAATGCGTTCGCCATAGGCGGCTGCAATCTGCGGCGTCGCGTCCGCCGAAGCATCGTCGACGACCAGAATCTCGTGGGCAGGATGGCTTTGCGCGAGCACGGAATCCAGCGCCCGAGGCAGCGTCCGGGCGGCATTGTAGGCGGGAATGATGACGGAAAAACGCACGTTCACAAGACACGCTCCAGCAATGCGAACGGAACAGCCAGACCGCTAGCGAGACAAAGTTTTCGAAAACGCGGTATCTCGCGGATGCGCACAAGCCAGGCCTTGAAGCGCGGCACGAATGCGCCTTCTATAAGCTCGGGATCGCGCGCGCGCATGGCGTCGGCCAGCTTTTCCGTGGCCAGAAAGCGCAGGGCAGGAACTGCCCTCAATACACTCGACAACGCGCCGTCGAGCGCACGCAGGCTGCTTTGCAGATTTTCTTCATCGAGAAAATTGTAGCGGTGCATCTCGGCAAGGCAAGGGCGCCGCGCCTTCCATTTCCGCAGTACCGCAGCTGTCAGATCGTGCGCGACATGCCCAAGCGCGGGCTCGAAGTAAGCATCGCGCACGACGTACAAGATGTCGCCCTGCCCCCTTTGCCCGTTGCGGATCAGCTTGTCGACGCCGCCCGGGTTTCCGTCCGCTTCGCGCCGGGTATAGCGCCGGCCGGGCGTCACCACGCAACGTATGCCCGCGCTCGCCCACGCCGACTCAACCGCCTCGGTCCATACAAAAGTCGTGGGAACGGCCACGTCCGGCACCCACCCGAACGCGTTGCGCCAGAATTCGGCTTCCTTCGTTGTTGCCGCTGCAATGGCGTCCGCAGGCAGCGGACGCGAGGGCAGTCGGCTGGCATCGGTCCAGCGCGCCTGCAGCCACGACGGCAATTCCTCCGAACGCGGATGCGGCGGTCCGTACAGCCAGGCGGCGACGGGTGCCTGGCTCGCCGCCGCCAGCAGGCTCGAAGGCCAGTAGTGGCACTGCCCATGCAGCTGCAACGCGAACACACCCTCGCGAACACCTCGCTCCATCACTGCGCGCAATCCGGCATACACAGGCGAGCGCACATCCTCGCCCAGATAGGAACCCGGATGCTTGGCCATGGCCTGGGTATCGGCCACTTCCAGTATCACCCCCAGGGTCATGACGGCAGGCCGCCCCATGTCGTCGCTATGCTTCTGCAGCAGCGCTCGCAGTTGCTCCAGTGCCTCGGCCTGAATCAGTGGGCCTGCTCCCCAATCGTCGCTCTCGATAATGAGGATCGGGTACTTCATCACCGGTTCCCGCCAGAGAACCAGCAGCTGCCGTCGAACGTAAAGCAGCAGGACAATCCAAGCAAGAATTACGAGGCCGGATGCCCAGGCTATCACGAGGAGCGCATCACGCATGGGTTGCCCTTTCCCAACCTCGGGCAAGCCCGTCAGGTGGGCGGCGCAGCAGACGAGGAAGAAATCCGTCCCCCATGTTCAGGAGTATCCCATCTCGCGCGCCACCGCCTCCACGCGCGGCAGCACACGCTCTATCTTCGCGCGGTTCCTGCCGTCCCTCCACTTGTCCACACGGATCGCGGAAAACGCGTTGTAGGGGATGTCCAACACCTCGCTGCAATGTCGTTCCAGCTTGTGGTCGAACTCCAGCCCGCAGCGTTCGAATATGCCACGGAACGTGCTTACCGGGTCGCGCAGGAAATCCTCGTAAAACACCTCCACCCATTGCTGCGGTGGCAAGCCATTTTTCGCGTTCAGGATGGCGCGGTTGATGGCTTCGTACTGGAAGGCGGCCACTTCCTCCACTGGCGCGCGCAGATAACTGCGCCAACCCTCGGCAAGGAAAAAGCACCATTGTGTGTAGCGCCCGTCCTCGACAGCCACTTGCGCCGGCAAGGCCTGCGACCAGGTGGCGAACTCGTCCGGCTTGCCCCAG
>JAJXXS010000082.1 GCA_021780975.1 Pseudomonadota bacterium | reverse complement strand
GCGTGCTGGCGCGCAGCAAGGTGCCCATGATAGGCATCAATCAGGGGCGGCTGGGCTTTCTTGCCGACATTCCCCTGGACAGCATGGAAGCCACCCTGGCCGACATGCTGGAGGGCCGCTTTCTGTCCGAGGAGCGCATCCTGCTGGAGGCCTCGATCTACCGCAACCATCAGAAGATCTACGGCACCTGTGCCTTCAACGACGTGGTGATCAGCAAGGCCGCCACCGGCCGCCTGATCGAGTTCGAGGTCTACGTCGACGGCGATTTCGTCTATACCCAGCGCTCTGACGGCGTGATCCTCTCCACGCCGACGGGATCCACCGCCTACGCGCTGTCGGCAGGCGGGCCCATCCTCTATCCCACGCAGGAATCCGTCCTGCTGGTGCCGATCTGCGCGCACACCCTGACGGCACGGCCCATCAGCGTCGACAGCTCGCACAAGGTGGACGTGGTGCTGACCTATGCGGGCGATGCGCGCGTGCATTTCGACGGCCAGGGCTACTGGGACATGCAGGTGGGCGACCGCGTGCGCGTCGAGCAGGCCTCCCACAAGCTGCGCCTGCTGCATCCGCTCAACTACAGCTTTTACGAAACCCTGCGCCAGAAGCTCCACTGGGCCACCTGATGCTGCAGCGCCTGGCCATCCGCGACTATCTGCTGGTGGAAAGCCTGGAACTGGAGTTCGCGCCGGGCCTCACGGTGCTGACGGGCGAGACCGGCGCCGGCAAGTCCCTGCTGGTGGGTGCCCTGGCCCTGTTGCTGGGCGGGCGCGCCGAGCCGGACATGGTGCGCGCGGGCGCCACACGCGCCGAACTGAGCGCCGAGTTTGCCGCGGCCGGACGCAGGGAAATCCGCGCCTGGCTGGAAGAAGCGGGCATCGCCCCGGAAGAGGATATCTGCCTGCTGCGGCGCACGCTGGAGCGCGAGGGGCGCAGCCGCGCCTGGGTCAACGGCACACCGGTCACCCTGGCGCAGTTGCGCGAGTTAGGCGAAATGCTGGTGGACATCCACAGCCAGCATGCGCATCACTCCCTGCTGCGCGCCGACGTGCAACGTGCGCTGCTGGACGAATATGCCGGCGCGCAGGACCTCGCCGCGCGTGTCGCGGAGGCCTGGCGCGCCTGGCAGCGCGCCGTGGAGCATAGCCGGCAGGCGCTCGCCGAGCGGGACAGGATGGCGCGCGACAGGGCGGAGACGGAGGCGCTGCTGGCGGAGCTTGCGCCGGTGGAGGGCGATGCTGCGCGCTGGGCCGAGCTGAGCGCCGAGCACGGGCGCCTCGCGCACCTGCAAAGCCTGCTGCAGTTGGCCGCGCAGACTCTGGAGCTGCTGCGCGAAGGCGAGAGCGCTGCGCTGACGCAGATCAGCGCCGCGCGCCAGCATCTGGCGCAGATGGGCGAGGTGGATGGCGGCCTGCTGCCGCTGGCGCAAGGGCTGCAAAGCGCGCACACCGAAGTGCAGGAAACCGCGCGCGAGCTGCAGCGCTACGCGGATCGCCTCAATCCCGACCCGCAGCGCCAGCAGGAGCTCGACCGCAGCATGGGCGAGATCCATCGCCTGGCGCGCAAGCACCGCGTCAGCCCGCCCGAGTTGCCGGCGCTGGCGGAGCGCTGCCGCGCCCGTCTCGAAGAACTGGATGCCGCGCGCGACTCGCGCCAACTGAGCGACGCCGAGGCGCAGGCGCAGGCCGCTTATGCGGAAGCGGCGGACAGGCTGACCCAACTGCGCGAAAAGGCCGCGCGCGCGCTGGCGAAGTCGGTCAATGCGGCCCTGAAGGAACTGGCACTGAGCGACGCGCGCTTTGCCGTTGCGCTGGAGGCATGGCCCGAGCCGCGCGCGAGCGGACGCGAAAGCGTCGCCTTCCAGGTGAGCGCACATGCCAGCCTGGCGCTCGGGGCGCTCGACAAGGTGGCCTCCGGCGGCGAATTGTCGCGCATCAGCCTTGCCGTGCAGACGGTGCTGTCCAGCCGGGCGGGCGTGCCCACCCTGGTGTTCGACGAGGTCGATGTGGGCATCGGCGGCGCCGTGGCGGAAGCGGTGGGGCGGCGCCTGGCGGCCCTCGCCGCGCAGCGCCAGGTGCTGGTGATCACCCACCTGCCGCAGGTGGCCGCCTGCGGCCGCCAGCACATGCGCATCCGCAAGGCCGCCGCCAACGGCAGCGTGGCGACCCAGGTGGAAGCGCTCGACCGCCCGGCGCGCGTGGAGGAGATCGCGCGCATGCTGGGTGGCAGGGAGATCACCGCGACGACGCGCAAGCACGCCAGCGAGATGCTGGCGCAGTCGAAGCCCGCCTGAGAGGGTTGCGGTTACGCGCCGTTCCAGCGCCGCACGCGGCCCACGTCCACGTGCACGAAGTCAGACTTGGGGTAGTAGCCGACGCCGCCGCCGCGCAGGGAGAGCGCCACTTCATGCAGCTCGCGCAGATCGTGACCGGGGATGCGGATGTCGCTCGCCATGCCGTCCATGTGCAGGCTGTGCACGGCGACGCCGTTGCTGCGCGCATGCAGCATGGCGTTGGTGGTGGGGGAGCGGTAGCCGGAGATAAGCTGGATGGGCTTGGCGGTGCCCAGCCGGTCGGTGATGGCGTGCAGCAGGTCGAGCAGGTCGGGATGGATAGCCTTCACTTCGTCGTTGCGGAAATCGCGCAGCAGATAATTGATTTCGGCGAGCGAGCCCGGCACGTAGCCACCATCCGCCCAGTACACGGTCTTGAGGCTTTCGCCCGTGTGCAGGTTGTGGAAGGACAACGAGCGCTCCGGAGTGATTGCAACGGATTTGGCCAGGGCCGGCCGCGCCACGGCAGCGCCGGCGAGGGCGCCGGCACCCAGGGCGAGAAAACGCCGCCGGCTATGGCAAGGCGTGTGGTGCGCGGGAAGGCGCAAAAGCTTGGACAACATGGTGTCTCCTGAACTTACTGCCCATGGGCAGACAGGTTGATTTGCCTGGCGAGACCCTCTTGTTGTTGCAGGACCGACGCGGCCTTATGCCAGTCGATCCGGTTTGTTAAGCGATTTGCTGCGGCCAGTTCCGTGACGAGTTGTAACCCATTTACCCCCATCTTGTAAATGTCCGGGTTGGCTTCGAGGTAAATGGCGCCGTCGGGCAGTTCCGCCAGCAGCACCGGCGCGTAGATGATGCGGCCCTGGGCGCCGACGCCGACCTGGGGAAACAGCTTCTCGATGTTGTCGGGATGCAGGCGGATGCAGCCATGGCTCTGGAAGTGATACACGCTGGGCGGGGCGCTGGTGCCGTGGATGCCGTAGCCGGCGATGCTCAGGCCGATCCAGAATTTCCCCAGCGGATTGTCCGGCCCCGGCGGCACGCGTGTCTGCACCGCCTGGCCCTCGCGGCGCATCTCTTCCTGGATGGAGATGGGCACCACCCAGGTCGGATCCTTGCGCAACTCAACCACGCGAAAGCTGCCGGCCGGCGTGGGCCAGCTCGGCTTGCCCAGCCCCACAGGATAGGCGCCCGTGAGCTTGCCCGCCTGGAAGAAGAACAGCATGCGCTGCGGCAGGTTGATGAGGA
>JAJXXS010000077.1 GCA_021780975.1 Pseudomonadota bacterium | reverse complement strand
CCTGGGTCATGGCACGGTAGGACAGGTTGTAGTCGAGTATCCCCATGAACTGCACGACCACCATGGCCCAGGCAAACGTGATCCCCAGGCTCCAGATGAGCAAGGGGCGCATCACCGAGCGCTTGAGGCGCGGCAGACCCACTACCCACAAGAGCGTGAGAACCAGCCCCGCCAGGGCCGGCCACCAGCGAAATTCCCCGACACCAGCCACTTGCAGATGCGCCAGCCGCTGCGCCAGCACCGCCGGAAAGCCCGTGTCATGGGCGATGAAATAGACCCAGGCCACCAGCCCGATGAGTGTAAAGGTCATCACGCTGAACCACAGGAACGCGTAGGCGGCGCCGCGTTTGAGCTGGGGCATGGCATGCGCGGCCAGCAGGGCGAGTGGCGGCAGCAGCACGAGGGCCTTGCGTTCATCAGGTGCAACGCTTGCACTCAACACCAGCATAAGAGTGAGAAAAAAGGCCACCGGCAGCCATAGGGGGGGCAACCGCCAATGCGCGGCGCGCGCACGGTACAGTGCCCACGCAGCCAGTGGCGGCAGTGGCCAGGCGAACCAGAGAATCAGGCGCAGATAATAGGTCGGTTCGTAGGTAGCCTGCGGCGGTGCGAACCACGCGAGGGTTTCTACACCCTGACGCCACCACAAGGCGAATGCGAGCGCCTGACGCTGCTGCAAAGCCCATGGCCAAAGAGCAAACCAGGGGAGGGCACACGCCAGCGCCACCAGCAACCCCGCAAAGAGCAAGCGGCGCTTGCAGGAGATGCACAGCACGCTTGCCAGCGGCAACATCAATAAGAGGGTCAGCGCCTCGAACTCCGCGCCACCGAGAAACACCACGCCCAGCCCGCTGCCCAGAACCGCTCCACCCCCCACTGGCCGGTCCTCAAGCAGGGCGGCGCCCCACAGGGCAAGCGCAATACCAGCCATCGGCACGAGCCGGGCATCCATGTAATGGGCCGGCAACAACAGGCCTATCGTGCTCATCAACCCCAGCACCCCCAGCCAGCCGTGGCCAGGCCCGTACAGGCGCCGTGCCGCCAGACCGGTGGCGGCCAGGGCAAGCCCGACGAAGAAGGAGGAGGCTAAACGGGCCGCATTCGGCAGGCCGATCCAGGAACCGAACACCCGCGCGAAACCCTGCGCGACCCAGGTATAGAGGGGCGGAAACTGCAGTTCGCGATAACCCGCCATTTGCGGCACGATCCAGTCATGCGCGGCGCGGGCGGACACCAGCAGGCTGAAGGCATCCTCATCCGAGCCCTTCCAGGGATCATGGCCTACCACCCCGACCAGCAGCCAGAACAGGCAGAGGAAGGCCAGGGCAATGTTCGCCAGGGAGCGGTTCATCTGCCCAGCGCCCGACTCCGGCGGCATGTCTCGCGGGGCGCCGGCCCGATAGCGGGTGCGCTGCTGCCCAAGGCTTGGAGCGATGTGGATGTACTCATGGACGACAACAATGATAAGTGCGTCTGGGCCGGCCAGGCGTAAAAAAAGGCAGCCGGGGCTGCCTTTTCGGACGTGCGTTGGCTTTTACTTCATGCCATAGCGCTGACGGAATTTCTCCACGCGACCCGCGGTATCGACGATTTTCTGCTTGCCGGTGTAGAACGGGTGGCACTCGGAGCAGACTTCGATATGGAGAGGCTTGCCTATCGTCGAACGCGTCTTGAATGTGTTTCCGCACGAGCAGGTTACGTCGATTTCAACGTAGTTGGGATGAATTTCGGCTTTCATGGACTTTCCTCAGGCTAAACAATCGCGGCGTGTACGCGAAACCGCGAACTATAGCCAAAACCTGCGCGGCGGGCAAATCGGTCAGTAAAAGATGTCCAGGCTGTAAGGCTGCGAGGAGAGTAGGGGCGGGCCCTCCACCGTCAATTCAACGCGCGCGGTGTGCTGGCTTTGCGCCGGCAAACCCTCTCCCAGCAAGCCAGCATCGTGCAGGTATTCTGCGGGTGTCAGGATTTCGCTGGCACGCGTGCGCCCATCAAGGCCCTGCAGGCTCAATTTCAAGTTCGGCCAGGCCTGCACGCTGTCCCCCTGATTGGCCAGGGTCACCCGCAGGGTGGCGGCATGGGCATTGCGTGACGAAACCTGTAGTTCCGAACCGATGATGGCAAGACTGCGGATGTCGTGTGGCAGGGCAAGCTGGCAGCCCATCCAGGCGCAGACTTGCTGCAGAGCGGGACGCAGGGCAGGGACATTCTGCACCAGGGCATCGCGCTGGAAATAAACGCCCTGGGCGGCCAGCACCAGCAACAGCAGAAAGGCCAGGCTGGTCCAAAGGCCGCGCCGAGGAGCAGCCTCCGGCGGCTGCTCCTGTGCTTCGGGCGCGGGCGCCGGCACCACGGCGGGGGCAACGGCAGGCGGCGCCGTCACAGGCGCTGGATGGACGGCAACAGCAGACGGCCCCGGCAGCGGCGAGATGACCGGCAGGGCCTCGGGTTCCTCCGGAACCGGCGCATCGGGGTCCACCAAGATGATGGAGTTCAGTTCTGCACCTTCGCTCCGGGCGGTCTGCCGGCTAAGTATGCCGCCCGGCAGCGGAGCCTCTTCGACAGCGGGCGGGGCGGCCGCAGTCACGGCCACGGCGGATGCCACAGCCACCGCGCCGGTCTCGGCCGCCGGCGTGGGAGGCGGGGGTGGAACCTCCACAGCAGGCACTGCAGCCGCGGGCACTTCTTCGGGGATGAGGGTGGCGCGCGCATCAAACATCGTTCCGCACACTCCGCATTGCGCCCAGCCGCCGCCGGCGGCCAGCTGCTCTGGACGGATGCGGAATTGGCTGGAGCAACGGGGACAGGTGGTAAGCAGGCTCACGTGCGGCGTCCCCACAGACGCGTCCACCCCTCGTCGAAGGCCGGGGGCGCAAATTCGAACCAGGGCGCATAGACGGCCATGACCTCCTCGGCCTGGCTGTCGAGGATGCCTGACAGGACGAGGCTGCCACCTGGCTCAGTCAGGCGCGCCAGCAGCGGCGCCAAAGCCTTCAGCGGGTTGGTGAGTATGTTGGCAAGCACCACCTGGGCAGGCTCGGCCGGCGCTTCGTCCGGCAAATGGAAGGACGCCTCGACGCTGTTCTGCAAGGCATTGGCGCGTGCAGCCTCAACCGCGTGAGGATCGATATCCACTCCCCAAACCCTGCCAGCGCCGAGCATTTTTGCCGCGATGGCAAGAATTCCGGAACCGCAGCCGTAATCCAGCAGGGTTTCTCCGCCGCGGATGCGCTCATCCAGCCACCGCAGGCACAACCGCGTCGTGGGGTGCGAGCCGGTACCGAAGGCAAGCCCGGGGTCGAGACGCAAGGCGAGGGCGCCGCCACCGGGCGCATCGTGCCAGGTTGGCACGATCCACAGGCGCTGGCTCACCTCGATGGGAGAGAACTGGGCCTGGGTCAGGCGCACCCAGTCGGCGTCGGCCACGGATTCAACGGCATAGGCGGGCAGGTCGGCGACCCCCGCAGCCCGCGCCGCGGCGTTGAGCACGGCAGCCGGATCGGCGTCGCTTTCCAGCAGCGCGCTCAG
>JAJXXS010000226.1 GCA_021780975.1 Pseudomonadota bacterium | reverse complement strand
GCCAAAAATATTTCGATAGCCTGCTGGCCGCGGCACTACGGACCCTGGATCGCGAGCGCCCGGTTTATGTGGAGGCGGAAAGCAAGAAAATCGGCAATCTCGGCGTGCCCGACGCCCTGCTGGCCGCGATGCGCCTAAGCTCCCGCGTGCGCCTGGAAGTGCCCCTGGCGGCGCGCGTGCAACTGCTCCTGGAGGATTACGCCCATTTCCTTTCCGCGCCCGAGTTGCTGGCAAGCCAACTGCAGCACCTCGCGGAGCTGCGCGGCAGCGCCGTGGTTGAGCGCTGGCAGGCCCTCATCGCGAAGCGCCAGTGGACCGATCTTGTGGCTTCACTGCTTGAAACCCATTACGACCTGGCTTATGCCAAATCGCTGGAACGCAACTACCCTCCTCACGCCGATGACCTTGTGCTGCCGCTGGACAACCCCGAAGCGGGCGAACTCGCTCTGGTCGCGCAGCGCTTGATCTGACTCCGTCAAAGAAAGCGTTGCAGCAACAGGGCCAGCGCCCCGAACGCCAGGCAGTAGATGCCGAAGGGACGCAAGGCCTTGACTTCGTGGCGATGGAAATAGCGCATGAGAAACCACACCGACAGCCAAGCAAATGCCCCGGCGAGTACGCCGGCAGCAAAGATCGGCCCCAGCAAGCCATGCAACGCAGCCCCGTGATGCAGTAATTTGGGCACCTCCAGCAGCCCGGCGGCAGCGATGATGGGGGTGGCGAGAAGAAAGGAAAAGCGCGCCGCGCTTTCATAATCGAGCCCCACACCCAAGCCCACCACCACGGTCGCGCCGGAGCGCGAGAAGCCCGGTATGAGGGCAAGCGCCTGGGCGGCGCCGATGCTCAATGCCCGCAGCCACGAAAGCTCCTCCAGGCCGTGGGTGGGCCGGCGGGACTTCAGGCGGTCGCCCGCGATCAGCAGCAGGCCGTTCACCATGAGGGCGATGGCGGCGAAGGCAAAGCCGCCGAACAGCTCCTTGATCCTGTGGGAAAAGGCGAGCCCGAGCAGGCCGGCAGGAATGCTGCCTGCCACCAGCAGCCACAGCAGGCGCGCCTCCGCATTGCCCGTTCCGCCCCTGGCCTTGAGCCAGCCGCCCACCAGCCGTACCCAATCGCGCCAGAAATACAGCAGCAAGGCCGTGGCAGTGCCAAGATGCAGCACCACCATGAAAGGCAGGAACCAGTCGGCATTGCGGTCGATCGGCCAATGCAACAAAGCCGGCACAAGGATGCCGTGACCCAGGCTGGAAATGGGGAACAACTCGGTCACCCCCTGCAGGATGGCCAAAGCCATGAGATAAAAGTTTTCGTTCACGCAAGACTCCGCAACTCAGAAATTTCCATCGCCACGACGCCGCCATAGCGGCGCTTCATGACACCTCGCCGCCCGCTTCCCAGCGACCCAAGACCTCGTAGCGCACGCCCGCGGCGTCATGCCGGGAAGCGAGCAGCACGAACCCTTCCACGCGCCAATCCAGTGGTTCGACCGCACTCGCTTCGACGCCGCAGCGCACGTCACGCAGCAGGGTGACATGCGGCCGCCAGGCACGGCGGTCAAAACGCAGCCCGTCGCCATCGAGCCCGCGCTGCAGACCGTCCACCAAGCGCAGCAGAGGCTCTTCCACCTCGTCCGGGCAGAGCACCGCCACGCGGCTGCGCTGCCAGCAATCCGCATGCGTCAGCCGCATGTTGCAGCGCAGCGCGTCTTGCGCCGCGCCGAGCGCCAGGAGCTTGTCCAGCTCCGCGACCGGCGTGTCGCCGAGAAATGCCAGGGTCGCATGCAGGTTCTCCGCGCGCATGCGGCGCCCTCCCCACGCTTTGTGCAACATCCCGCCGGCGCGCCGCAGCTGTGCGCGCGTGGCATCGTCCGGCCAGAGCGCAAAGAATACCCGCCGCGTTGTTTCAGCCACGTTGCAGGAGGCAGACGGCCTGCGCGGCGACGCCTTCGCCACGCCCGGTGAAGCCGAGTTTCTCCGTCGTCGTGGCCTTGACGTTGACTTGCGTGAGCGCGATGCGCAGATCGGTTGCGATGTTGGCGCACATGGCCGCAATATGGGGCGCCATTTTCGGCGCCTGGGCGATGATGGTGGCATCCACGTTGGCGACGGCATAGCCGAGGGCGGCGATCTTTTCGCCCACTTCGCGCAGCAGGATGCGGCTGTCGATATTTTTGAACGCCGCGTTGGTGTCGGGGAAATGGGCACCGATGTCGCCCAGCGCCGCCGCGCCGAGCAGGGCGTCGCAGATGGCGTGCAGCAGGACGTCGGCATCGGAATGGCCCGCCAGCCCCTGCCCATGGGGGATGTCCACTCCGCCGATGATGAGCTTGCGCCCATCGGCAAAGGCATGCACGTCGAAACCGCTGCCGATGCGCGTTTCAGTCATCGAGATGCTCCAGGATGAGGCGCGCGAGCTCCAGATCGCGCGCATAGGTGACCTTCAGGTTGCGGCTGTCGGATTCGACCAGGCGCGGCGCATGGCCCAGCGCCTCGACCGCCGAGGCCTCGTCGGTGACATCCGGGCCGGCCCCCTCCAGCGCCTGCCGCAGCAGGCCATAGCGGAACATCTGCGGTGTCTGCGCCTGCCACAGCCGCTCGCGCGGCTGCGTACGCAGTATGCGCCCGTCGGCGCCGGCCAGTTTCAGCGTATCTGCTACCGGCACCGCGAGTATGCCGCCGACCGGGTCGCCGACCAGTTCGTCGATCAGCTTGCCCAGCATCGCGGAGGACAGGCAGGGACGCGCGGCATCATGCACCAGCACCCAGTCCTCGGCGCGCGCGGGCAGGGCGCGCAGCCCGCCCAGCACGCTCTGTGCGCGGGTCGAGCCGCCGGCATGGAGCAGCGCGATGCGCCCACGGCAAAGGGGCGAATCCGCGTCGCGCCACAAGCGATCCTCCACCGCCAGCACCACGTATACATGCTCGACGCGCGCCTCGCCGCAAAGGCGCTCCAGCGTGTGATGAATGAGGGGGCGCCCGAGCAGCGGCAGATATTGCTTGGGAAGGGACCCTCCCAGTCGGCTACCCGAGCCGGCCGCAGGCACGAGGGCAAAAATGCGCGTGCTCATAGGGCGGCATTGTAGCGTTTCCTCGCCGCAGCCTAGAATCCACTCATGCCAGTCCTGCCGCTCCCTGCCTCCCCCGCGCGATACCATGCCCGCTTGCAACAGTTGGGAGAAGTGGCCCTGACGACCGGCAAGCTGTTCGTCCGCAATCAGCTTGCCAACCACGCCGCTGCTGCCGCCCTGTATTTCCTGCTCTCCCTCGCGCCCTTGCTCGCGCTCGTGCTCTACTCCGTGCACTGGATCGAGCTGTGGGCGCTGAATTCACGCCTGGGCTCGATGCTGCTGGCGGCGGTATACGATCGCTTCCGCATCGTCGACCTGCGCAGCCTGGGGCTCATCCCCAACCATCTGCCGGAAAGCCTCGGCTGGGTTGGCGCCATCACGCTGCTGCTTTCCAGCAGAGGCATTTTGTCGACGCTGCAAAGCGCTTTCCGCGTGATCTTCCCGGAGCCAGGCAAGCGCGGCGTAATCCTGTCCTGGTTTTTGCCACTGATC
>JAJXXS010000186.1 GCA_021780975.1 Pseudomonadota bacterium | reverse complement strand
CGCTCTATCAACGCGGCAACAAGCTCTTCGTCGGCATTTCCGACCCCACCGTCATCCAGGCACTCGACGAGATCAAATTCCAGACCAACCTGCAGGTCGAACCGGTGGTCGTGGAGGACGACAAGCTCAGCCGCCTGCTGGAGAAGGCTGGGGAGGCGGCAGACAACACGTTGGCCGTCCTGAATGCCGAGGATCTGCAACTAGATTTCGTCGATGACGAACAGGCAGCGAATGCCGCCGAGCCCGGCAGCGTCGAAATCGACGACGCGCCAGTGGTGCGCTACCTGCAGAAAATCATGCTCGATGCCATCAATATCGGCGCCTCCGACATCCACCTCGAGCCCTACGAAAAGTTCTATCGCATCCGCTACCGCCGTGACGGCGTCCTCTACGAGGTGGCGCAGCCCCCCCTGGCGATCAAGGACAAGATCTCTTCCCGCATCAAGGTCATCTCGCGCCTGGACATCTCGGAAAAACGCGTGCCACAGGACGGCCGGGTGAAGATGGTGCTCTCCAAGACCCGCGCCATCGATTTTCGCGTCTCCACCCTGCCCACGCTCTATGGCGAGAAGATCGTCATGCGGATCCTTGATCCCACCAGCGCCCAATTGGGCGTGGATGCGCTGGGCTACGAGCCCTCACAAAAAGAGGCCCTCCTCAACGCCGTGCAACGGCCTTACGGCATGGTATTGGTGACAGGCCCGACCGGTTCCGGCAAGACGGTGTCCCTCTATACCTGCCTGAACATCCTCAACAAGCCGGGCATCAACATTTCCACCGCCGAGGATCCCGCGGAAATCAACCTGCCGGGGGTCAACCAGGTGAACGTCAACGAAAAGGCCGGACTCACCTTCGCCGCGGCCCTGCGTTCCTTCCTGCGCCAGGATCCGGACGTCATCATGGTGGGGGAAATTCGCGACCTGGAAACCGCGGACATCGCCATCAAGGCAGCCCAGACGGGCCACATGGTCCTCTCCACCTTGCATACCAACGACGCCCCCTCGACCCTCACTCGCCTCATGAACATGGGCGTCGCCCCCTTCAATATCGCATCGTCGGTCATTCTCATCACCGCCCAGCGCCTCGGGCGGCGCTTATGCTCGTGCAAACAACCGGCCGATCTGCCGGATGACGTGCTGCTGGCGGCGGGTTTCTCCGAAACAGACCTGGATGGGACCTGGAAACCCTACCAGCCCGTGGGCTGCGACACATGCGGCGGCACCGGCTACAAGGGGCGCGTCGGCATCTATCAGGTCATGCCCATCAGCGAGGAGATCAACCGCCTCATTCTCAAGAACGGCACAGCCATGGACATTGCCGACCAGGCACGGCGGGAAGGGGTACTCGACCTGCGCCAGGCGGGCCTGTTGAAAGTCAAAGCCGGCCTCACCTCGCTCGAAGAGGTGGAAGCTGTCACCAACATGTAAGCGGCCAACGGGAGATTGAATATGGCTATTGCCGCCACCAAGGATTCCACCTTTCTGTGGGAAGGCACCGACAAGAAGGGCAAAAAGGTCAAAGGACAGATGCTGGCCGGTGGCCAGGCACAGGTTTCCGCGCAATTGCGGCGCCAGGGCATCACCGTCGTCAAGGTAAGGAAACAGAGTGCGCTGTTCGCGCGCACCAAAAAAATCACCGACAAGGACGTGACGCTCTTCACACGCCAGCTTGCCACCATGATGAAAGCCGGCGTGCCCCTGCTGCAGGCCTTCGACATCGTCGCGCGCAGCCACAACAACCCCTCCATGCAGAACCTGCTGGCTGAGGTCAAGGCGGACATCGAGAAGGGCAGCAGCATGTCGCAAGCCTTTGCCCGCCATCCGCTGCAGTTCAATACGCTTTATTGCAACCTGGTGAACGCCGCCGAACAGGCGGGCATCCTGGACGCGGTGCTGGACCGGCTCGCCACCTACCAGGAAAAAATCCTCGCCATCAAGAGCAAGATAAAATCTGCCCTGACCTACCCCATCGCCGTACTGACGGTGGCCTTCATCGTCACTGCGGTGATCATGATATTCGTCGTTCCCTCCTTCAAGTCATTGTTCACCAGCTTCGGCGCCGACCTGCCGGCGCCCACGCTGGTGGTCATCGCCATCTCCAACTTTTTCGTCGCCTACTGGTGGGCCATATTCGGTGCCATCGGCGGCGGCCTGTACGGATTTTTCGAGGCCTGGAAGCGCTCGTCCAAGATGAAGATGTTCATGGACAGGCTGTTTCTGCGCCTGCCCATCTTTGGCCCCGTCATTGAAAAGGCCACCATCGCGCGCTGGACGCGTACGCTGTCGACCATGTTTGCGGCCGGTGTTCCCCTTGTGGAGGCGTTGGATTCGGTCGGTGGTGCAGCCGGCAATCAGGTGTTCGTGGAAGCCACGCAAAAAATACGCAGCGAAGTGGCCACAGGCACCGCGCTCACCGTCGCCATGCAGAACGGCGGCATCTTTCCCACCATGGTTCTGCAGATGGCGGCCATCGGCGAGGAGTCCGGCTCGCTCGACGCCATGCTGGGCAAGGTGGCCGACTTCTACGAGGCAGAGGTGGACGATGCCGTGGAGAACATCTCCAGCCTGATGGAGCCACTCATCATGGTGATACTGGGCGTGCTCATCGGTGGATTGGTGATCGCTATGTACCTTCCGATTTTCAAACTCGGCAGCGTGGTGGGTTAAAAGACACATGATGTTTCTCGCATCCAATCCCGCCCTCTGGGTCGGGATTGTTTTTTTATTTGCCTTGATGATAGGCAGCTTCCTCAATGTCGTCATCCACCGTCTGCCAAGAATGCTGGAAACGCAGTGGCATGACCAGTGCGTGGAACTGAAGGGCGAGACTCCGCCCACTCGCCCCAAGTACAATCTCCTCGTCCCCGCCTCGGCCTGTCCTGCATGTGGCCATGCCATCGCCCCCCGGCACAATCTCCCCGTCGTCGGCTGGCTATGGCTGCGGGGTCGTTGTCACCAGTGCGCGACACCCATCAGCGCGCGCTATCCATTGGTCGAGCTGCTCACGGCCGTACTCGCCGCCACCGCAGCCTGGCGTTTCGGGTGCGGCTGGCCGGCATTGGCCGCTATCGCCCTGATATGCGCGCTCGTGGCGCTTGCCTTTATAGACCTGGACACCAGCCTGCTGCCCGACAACATCACGCAGCCGCTCCTTTGGCTCGGGCTGCTGGTCAATCTGGATGGTTTATTCGTCCCTTTGCCGGACGCCCTGGTCGGCGCCGCGGCTGGCTATCTGGTGCTTTGGGTAGTGTATTGGCTCTTCAAGCTCGCCACCGGCAAGGAAGGCATGGGCTACGGCGACTTCAAGCTGCTGGCCGCTCTCGGTGCCTGGCTGGGCTGGCAGCAACTTCCGCTCATTATTCTCGCCTCGTCCCTGGTAGGGGCGCTCGCCGGCATCGGCCTCATCCTCTTCACCCGTCACGACCGCCGCACCCCCATCCCGTTCGGACCTTACCTGGCAGGGGGGGGCGTGTTCGCGTTACTGGCCGGGCCAGCCATTCTGAAGCTCTGGCTTCCCTCCGCTTGAGCGCCCGATGTTGAAGGTGGCCCTTACCGGCGGCATCGGGGCG
>JAJXXS010000062.1 GCA_021780975.1 Pseudomonadota bacterium | reverse complement strand
GGCAGTTCGCAGGCCCTGCGGATTTTCTCCTAGCGCGCCAGGCATGGCGGCATCGGCAGCGGACCGCACACGCGCAGCAGAATTGCGTCAGGCGCTCGAATACCACAACTGGCGCTACTACGTTCTTGATGCGCCGGAGATTCCCGACGCCGAATATGACCGCCTGCTGCGTGAACTGCAGGATCTGGAAGCGCTTCATCCTGAACTCCAGACGGCAGATTCGCCCACGCGGCGCGTGGGAGCGCCGCCGCTGGCCCAATTCGCCCAGGTGGCGCACCGCACGCCGATGCTCTCGCTGAACAACGCCTTCAGTGATGAGGAGGTGGCGGCCTTCGATAGGCGCGTGCGTGAAGGCAGCGGACTCGCGGAGATCGAGTACGCCGTGGAGCCCAAGTTCGATGGGCTGGCGGTCGGCCTCACCTATGAAAATGGCTGCTTCGTGCAGGGTGCCACCCGCGGCGACGGCTACACCGGCGAGGATGTCACTGGCAATCTGCTCACCGTGCGCGCCATTCCCATGCACCTGCAGGGGGAGGATGTGCCTCGCCGCCTGGAAGTGCGCGGCGAGGTGTTGATGCTGAAGAGGGATTTCGATGCGCTCAACGCAGCCCAGCGCACGCGCGGCGAAAAGGAGTTCGTCAACCCTAGAAACGCCGCCGCCGGCAGTTTGCGGCAGCTCGACTCACGCATCACCGCGAGCCGTCGCCTGTCTTTCTTCGCCTATGGCATAGGTGCCTGGGATGACGCCAACCCTCCAGCGACACACGCCGGGGTGCTTGCCAAGCTCGCGGCGTGGCGCCTGCCGGTCAACCCGGAGCGCAGGGTGGTGACGGGAGTGGCAGGCCTGCTCGCCTACTACCGCGACATGGGTGCAAAACGGACTGCCCTGCCTTTCGACATCGATGGCGTGGTGTACAAGGTCAACGACCTCGCCTTGCAGGATCGTCTCGGCTTCGTGGCGCGGGCCCCGCGCTTTGCCATCGCGCACAAGTTTCCTGCCCAGGAGGAAATGACGGTCGTCGAAGACATCGAGGTGCAGGTCGGCCGCACCGGCGCCCTGACCCCTGTGGCGCGCCTCAAGCCGGTCTTCGTGGGTGGTGTCACCGTGACCAATGCGACGCTGCACAACCAGGACGAGATCGACCGCAAGGACGTGCGCGTCGGCGATACCGTGATTGTGCGCCGCGCCGGCGATGTCATCCCGGAAGTGGTCGCGGTCGTGCCGTCCCGGCGCCCTCATCCCTCACCGCAGCGCTACGTCATCCTGGAGCGTCACCCTGTCTGCCCGGTATGCGGTTCCCGTGTCGTGCGCGAACCTGGCGAGGCGGTGGCCCGCTGCACCGGCGGGCTCTATTGCCCGGCACAGCGCAAGCAAGCCCTGCTGCATTTTGCCTCGCGCCGCGCCATGGATATCGAAGGCCTGGGGGAAAAACTCGTCGACCAGCTGGTCGACCAAGGGCTGGTGGGCAATCCGTCGGATCTTTACCGGCTGACGCCGCGGGACCTTGCCGAACTGGAACGCATGGGTGAAAAATCGGCCGCCAACCTGAGCGCCTCCCTTAAGCACAGCAAGCATACGACCTTAGCCAGATTCATTTTTGCTCTTGGTATCCGTAATGTAGGGGAGGCCACGGCGCGGGACCTGGCAAGCCACTTCGGCAGCCTGGACGCCCTGATGTCCGCCGACGTTGAGCGGCTCGTGCAGGTACGCGACGTCGGTCCGGTAGTGGCGCAGTCGATCGTCGATTTCTTCCTGGAGCGTCACAATCGCACGGTCATCCAGGCCCTGCGCGACGCCGGTGTGACTTGGCCCGAAGGGCCACCCACCGATTTGGCAGGCGGCGCCTTGGCAGGCAAAACTCTGGTGCTCACCGGTACCCTGCCCGGCATGAGCCGCGACGAAGCCAAGGCAAAAATCGAGGCGGCTGGTGGCAAGGTCGCGGGTTCGGTGTCAAAAAAAACGGATTACGTGGTGGCAGGCAGCGATGCCGGCAGCAAATTAACCAAAGCGCAGGAATTGGGCCTTACCATAGTGGACGAGACAGGGCTACTGGCCCTGCTGGATGGAAAAAGACAATAGCGACGATGGAGACGAAATGCAGACAGTAAAAAAAGCGGTATTTCCGGTTGCGGGCATGGGCACCCGCTTTTTGCCTGCCACCAAGGCCAGCCCCAAGGAAATGTTGCCGATCGTGGACAAGCCCCTGATCCAATATGCCGTGGAAGAGGCCATCGCCGCCGGCATCACCGAACTGATCTTTATCATCGGCCGCACCAAGCGGGCGATTGCCGACCATTTCGACAAGGCCTTCGAACTGGAAGTAGAGCTGGAACAGCGCGGCAAGACCCAGGTGCTCGCGGAGTTGCGCAGCATGCTGCCGCCCGAGATTTCCTGCATCTACATCCGCCAGGGCGAGGCACTGGGTCTCGGGCACGCCGTGCAATGCGCGCAACCGGCGGTCAACGGCGAACCTTTTGCCGTCATTCTCGCGGATGACCTCATCGACGCCGAAAAGCCGGTGATGAAGCAGATGGCGGAACTCTATACCTACCATCAGAATTCCATCGTCGGCGTGCAGAACGTCGCCCGCGAGGAAACCGGATCCTACGGCATCGTCTCGCCCCAGCCGCTTTCGGAAAAGCTGTACCGCGTAACATCCATCGTCGAGAAGCCAAAGCCAGACGCTGCGCCTTCCACCCTGGGTGTCGTCGGCCGCTACATTCTGACGCCCCGCATCTTTCACCACCTCGCCCACATCGAGCGCGGCTCAGGCGGCGAACTGCAGCTCACCGACGCCATTGCCGCCCTGCTCAAGGAGCAGCAGGTATTGGCCTACGAATTCGAGGGCACGCGCTATGACTGCGGCTCAAAGATCGGCTACCTGCAGGCGACGGTCGAGTATGCCTTGAAGCACCCGCAGGTCAAGGAAGAATTCTATTCCTACATACAAGAACGTTTCTGCCGCTAAACCAGGCAAGACAACGGAAAAACAGCACGCCGGCCGCCACGCTCAAACCGCGGCCTGCCGCACTGCCTCGGCAAGGCGTTCCGCGCCTACCTGCGCCTGGCGCGCGTCACGCCCCTCCACCATGACGCGGATGAGGGGCTCGGTACCCGAGGCACGCAGCACGATACGGCCGCTGTCCCCTAGTTCCGCCTCCACCTCCCGACGGGCGCTTGCCACTGCCGGATGCTCCAGGTCGCAAGGTTTGCTGACGCGCACATTGAGCAGCACCTGGGGATAAAGCGTGAGCTCGGCCGTATATTGCGCCAGCGTTGCCCCGGCGGTGCGCAGCGCCAACAACACCTGCAGGGCCGAAATGATGCCGTCGCCGGTGGTGTGCCGGTCCAGACAGAGGATGTGGCCGGACGTCTCGCCCCCGAGTTGCCAGCCATTTTTCTCCAGCAATTCGAGTACATAGCGATCGCCGACCTTGGCGCGCTGGAAGGGTATTCCCATGCGGCCCAGGGCGTGTTGCATGCCCAGATTGGTCATCAAGGTTCCCGCCACGCCGCCACGCAAGGCGCCGGTCTGGTGCCGGTGCTTCGCAATCGCGAACACCAACTGGTCGCCGTCGTAGATGCGACCGTCCGCATCCGCCATC
>JAJXXS010000116.1 GCA_021780975.1 Pseudomonadota bacterium | reverse complement strand
CTGCTCGCGGTCTACGGCGTTCTTGAGAGGCAGGGCCGCGTGGTTCACCTGATCGCCAAGCGGCTCAAGGATATGGACACCCTGCTTGGAAAGCTGCAGACGCACTCGCGCGATTTTCACTGATGCGCTGCGGCTGCTTGTCCCTTGCCTAAGGCGCGGCGCGGAACTGCCGGTCATGGGGGTTGCCGTGATAGCGCTCCGCTTCGCGCCGATAGGCGGGCCAGTCGCGCTCATGCAGGGCGCGTATGCCGGGTGGCGGCATCCTCATCCGCTTCCAGGGACCGTCGTATCCGGATCCCCGGTACCAACGTCCGCGCTGCCTCAGGTAGTAATAGCTGTCGAGGAAGACTATCGGGGAGAGCGAGCCAACCGCCACGTAAAGGCGCAGGTGCGGCACCCAGACCATGTCGGGCCGCGGCCCCGCATGCGCCGGCCCCCCGATCTGGACACCAGCGCTGACCTGGGAACTGTCGGCAAAGACACCCTGCATCGAGAACAACAGTCCGGCGGCGGCAAGAACGATGAAAAGCTTCTTCATTGCTGCGACTCCCTGGTGGGGTGCCCAAGGCGATACGGAAGAATCTGTCTTCGCTTCCCGGCCGTTCGGGCGCTTTCAATATATACAGCGCTGGCATAATCGGAAGGTCATTGCGCCTGCCTTTGCCACGGCCGCTTGTTTTGGCCGGTATCGCCCCAACCTGGCAACAGGTTCAGGGCATGTCGTGCAGCCAAGCCGGCGGCAACCGATGGACGTCACTATCCCGTAATACCCAGGTGGGTCAATCAAGCATGGCGCCGCAGGACGGCGCCACTAAAGAGGAAACAGAGAACAGATGGAAGCGGGCTGGAAGAGCACCATACACCAACAGCGCACGGAGCTTGCACACATGCTGCACGAGCCGCTTACCCGGCTTGCGCAGTCTTGCGCGGCGGCAGGCAACGAGCGCGAGCAGATCAATCAGTTGCTGCTGGAGCGCTTTTCCACGATTCCCTACTGCGCTACGCTTTACGTCATGGATGCACACGGCATCCAGTTGTCCGACAACATCGGCGCGGCAGGGGTTGTGCCAGGTCATTACGGGCGCGACCGTTCGCAGCGCCCCTACATGCGCGAACCCATGCCGCCCTGGGGGTTCCTGCTTTCCGACGCCTACATCAGCCTCCTGGGACAGCGTCCTTCCCTCACCGCTCTGCATTACATCTGGCGCGACGGAGAAGTCGGCGGCTATCTCGGTGCCGACTTTGATCTGCGCGATTTGCCAGCCTCTCCCGCTAAAGGCGCGGAACCGCTGGGTTGGCGCCAGATCCGCGGCGACCCTTCGATCCGCGAAACTGTTTTCCTGCAAAGCCGGGTGGAGAGCCCGATGGACAGGCACATCACCCAGGCCATGTCCATCCTCGAAGAGCTGGCAACCGAGCGCGGCATGTTCCAGACCGTCATCCATTTTTCCAGCAGCCGTGCCACGGCGTGGTTTCTCGACGATCCTTACCGCTACCGCATTTTCGATCACGAGGCGCTCGCCGACCCCGACGTGTGCCTGGCCTGGCCGCCCCAGCCCTATCCCAAGGATGCGCTCATACCGCGCGAGAGCATCCGCGAAATATTCGCGGGAATGCGCGAGTTGCGGCTGGCCGACCAGAATATCTATCTGCGCTCGGCGTCGATGAACATTTTCAACGGCATGATCAGCCTCACCTTTTCATGCGATGGCTCGCATTACATGGGCTGGAACGAATTCCTCGATAGGGGGGGAGCATTCTGGCGCGGCGTGGGCGCTTGAAGGCCCGTGCGTTAGCCTGTCGGTTTGCGGCGCTCGATGGCCGCCGCAGAGGCAGCGGACGCCGGTCTGTCAGTCCGGATCGACCGCGGCCGCCGGCGGGGACACCTGGCTTTTCGGCTTCGGCTTTCTGCCTGGCGCTGCCGGGGGGGAGAATCCGGCGATGCGGCACTGCATTCCCTCAACAGCCTTGCCATTGAGATACCGCGTCACCTGGCAGCCGTAAATCTCTCCTCGGGCTGCCAGCTCGGACAGGATGATGCGAACCTTGGGAAGCGGTATGCCCGTGGCTGCTGCGATCTCGGAATCCAGCAGTTGGCCATGCGCTTTCAGATGCTGGAGGATAGTGCTGGCGTCCATCTCGTAATCCTCATGAAGATGACGGCTTGCGAACGCCGCCGGCACTGCCAAAAAATACTGCGCTACACAGCCACGCCAGGCTCGCCCCGTCCACAGTTGGCGTTCCGGGGATGTTCAAAAGGAGGAACCTGCCTCACCCAAGCTCATGCGGGATGGGTGGGATGGATGGCGTATGGCTTTTCCCTTCTGAAGCCTGCAGAGATGCAGGGTGATTGGCGGAGCGGACGGGACTCGAACCCGCGACCCCCGGCGTGACAGGCCGGTATTCTAACCAACTGAACTACCGCTCCGTGCGGCGTGCCGGCCTCGAGCCGACGTGGGTCTGACGAAGCAGACCTGAAAAACTGGCGTCCCCACGGGGATTCGAACCCCGGTTACCGCCGTGAAAGGGCGATGTCCTAGGCCTCTAGACGATGGGGACGAGGCACAAACTGCTTACTGCTCATTCGCGGTAAAGCTGGGTCAGGGTCACGCCTACCAACAGCGACACGAAACCAACAGGCACCATGGCAATCCAGAAAGTGCCGATGCCGCGGGTCAGCATCAACCAGAACCCAACTGCAAAGCCGACTATGCTGAGCACCAGGCCCAACCACACAAAGAAAACCCCAAACTTGTGCATGTCGACTCGCTTCGTTTGGTGGAGGTAAGCGGGATCGAACCGCTGACCTCTTGCATGCCATGCAAGCGCTCTCCCAGCTGAGCTATACCCCCAACGAAGCCGCGCATTCTAGAGCCAACGCTCAGGCTTGTAAAGCCCCGGCGGGGATTTCATCGGGGAAAATCTTGCCTGGATTGAGCAGTTGGTCGGGGTCGAATCGCGCCTTGATCGCGCGCATCATGGCAAGCGTGGGGGGGTCGATTTCCCGCGGGAGCCAGGCCCGCTTTTCCGTGCCGATGCCATGCTCGCCAGACAACGTGCCGCCGAGCCCGAGCACCTTGGCGAAGACTTCCTGCAGGCAAGCATGGGCGCGCGTCATTTCATCGCCGTCGTCTGGGTGCACCATGAGGTTGACATGCAGGTTGCCGTTGCCGGCATGGCCGAAGGAAACGATGGGCAGGCGGAAGCGCGTGGCGAGGCCGTCGAGAAACTCGACGAACTCGGGCAGCTTGGACACCGGCACGACGACGTCTTCATTGATCTTCAGCGGGGCGAAACGCTTCACTGCGTGGGACAGGGATTTGCGCGCGGCCCACAGGCGCTGGGTGGAAGCCGGGTCCGTGCCGGTGCGCAGCTCCAGCAGCCCCCTGCCTTGCAGGGCTTGCGTCATCGCCGCTGCCTGACGTGGCAGGTCGGCGGCAGGGCCGTCGACTTCGACCATGAGCAGGGCGGCCGTCCCGGTGGGGAGGTCATCTGCCGCGCCTGTGGGGCGGATGGCTTCGAGTGAATGGCGGTCCATGAATTCCAGGGCGCAGGGCAGTATGGGCTGCTGCATGATGCGCAGCACCGCCGCCGTCGCCGCGCCGTTGTCGGCAT
>JAJXXS010000281.1 GCA_021780975.1 Pseudomonadota bacterium | reverse complement strand
CGCGTTGGTTGGTGCTTCCAGCCACCCTGCAGGGGGCCGTGGCGGATGCGGTGGTGCATGCATTCGGGGGCCCTGCGCTTGCGGGCTGCGTGCTCAGCAAGCTCGATGAGGCGATGCTTACCGCGCCGGCGCTGGACACCCTGTTGCGCTGGAAATTGCCTTTGGCGCGGTTGAGCCTGGGGCAACGGGTGCCGGAGGATTTGTTTCCCGCGCGTGCCCACTGGCTGGTGGAGCGCGCGTTGCGCCAGCGCGTGGCGGAGTCGCATCGCTTGAGGGAGGACGATATGTTCCTCTTGGAAAATGCCTCTTGAGGCCGTTCCAGATGACCAGGCGGCGGGGCTGCGCCGTGGCTTCGCGCACTGCAAACATATCGTCGTGCTTGGCGACGGGGCCGCGACGGCCGGCGCCAGCCTGGCTTTGGCGCAAGCCTGTACGCAGGCCTGGGGGAGCGTGCTGGTGGCTGATCCGGGGGCGATCTGCCTCTCCCTTGCCGGCGTGCAGCCGCTGTTCTCGGCCTTGGATGCGCGTGCCGTGACGGAGGCGATGGGGTGCCGCTTTCTCCTCGCGCCTGCGGACGCAAGTCAAGCCGCGCTGGCGCGTTTTGCGGAACAGACGGGAAGCCGTGCGTTGCTCTACTTGGCTGCAGGGGATGACGTCGAGCTTCCGCCCGCCGCGGCGACACTCGGGCTGGTGGTCTTGGGCGACGAAAGCGCGCCGGAACGGACCTATGCCTGGCTTAAAGCCCTGGCAGGCCAGGGACTTCTTGAACACACCGTGCTGTTCTGGCTAGGCGAGGAGGCCAGCTACTTGCGCCTGGCCGAGGCGGCACAGCGTTTCTTGTCCTGTGAAATTGCCGGCGAGATTTGCGCGCCAGGCGCTGATCCGGTCTGTGCCGCGCGTGCCTTAGCCGCTAGAATGCGGGACGGAGGGCAAATCTGGAGCCGAGTTCGCCTACATGCGTAAGAAGAAGCCTAGCAAGGAAGATCTCATTCGCCAGCATGCGCCGCTGGTCAAGAAAATCGCCTATCACCTCATGGCGCGGTTGCCCGCGAGCGTGGAAGTGGACGACCTCATCCAGGTGGGGCTCATCGGCCTCATGGACGCGCTGGAGCGCTTCGACGGCAACCAGGGAGCCCAGTTCGAATCGTACGCAACGCAGAGAATCCGCGGCGCCATGCTCGATGATCTGCGTGATGCTGACTGGCTGCCACGGCACATCCGGCAAAAATCCAGGCAGATCGAAACCGCCATCAGCCGCCTTGAACAACGCCTGGGCCGCTCGCCGGCGGAATCGGAGATCTCCGTGGAAATGGGTGTGGCGCTGGATGAATACCAGACCATGCTGGGGGACGTGAAGGGCAACCAGCTGCTCTATTACGAGGATTTCAACGACGAGGAAAGCACGGATTTTCTGGAACGCTACCTCGTCGACGGGGCGGCTGATCCGCTTGCCCTCCTGGAAGATGACGGATTCCGCCATGGCCTGGTGGATGCCATCGAGGAGTTGCCGGAACGGGAGAAGAATCTCATGGGCATGTACTACGAGCAGGACATGAACCTGAAGGAGATCGGCGCGGTCATGGGTGTCTCCGAATCGCGCGTCTGCCAGTTGCACTCACAGGCCGTCGCCCGCCTGCGCGCCAAGCTCAAGCCCTGGAAGGGCTGAGCCTCGTCGCGTGCCGGGGGTGCTTCAGAGGCCCAGCGCCCGGGCAGTTTGGTAGAAGGCGAAACTGATGCCCCAGGCCAAGGCAAGAGGCCAGGCCACCGCCAGGGCCGTGAAAGCCCAACTCTTGGATTCCTGCTTGAGCACCGCCACGGTCGACAGGCACGGAGTGTAAATCAGCGTGAACAACATGAAGCTGTACGCGGATACCCAGTCCATGCGTGCAGCCAGAGCCTGTTTGAGGGCATCCTGGCCGACGCCGTAGATGACCGCCAAGGCACCGATCATCACTTCTTTCGCCACAAAGCCGAACAGCAGTGCGATGGACTGGAGGGCATCGATGCCCAGGGGCTGGAAGGCCGGGGCCATCCAGTCGGCGATTCTGCCTGCCCAGCTCTGCTCGCTGGCCGGGGTCACGCCCACCGGCAGGTGCGTCAGGAACCACACCAGCATGACGCCGACGACGATGAAGCCCGAGGCACCTTTGAGAAAGTGGCCGGACTGCTGCCAGGCCTGCATGAACAACTGTTTGACGGTGGGCAGCCGGTAAGGCGGGAGTTCCAGCAGCAGCGGTTCGTGACTCTGGAAGCGTTTGCGCCACAGAAAGGCGGTAAAGAAAGCGATGGCGATGCTTGCCAGGTAAAGGCTGAACATCACGACGGGCGCCGCACGGGGCGAGAAGATGGCGGTAGTGAGAAAGAGGAATACCTGCAGTCGCGCCGAACACAGGGAAAAGGGCAGCACCAGCATGGTGAGCAGCCGCAAGGCGCGGGAGCGCATGACGCGGGTGCCCATCAGCGCCGGCACGTTGCAGCCGAAGCCCATCAATTGCATGACGAACGAGCGTCCATCCAGGCCAAGCTTGGCCATCACGGCATCCATGAGGAAGGCCGCGCGTGACAAATAGCCGCTGTCCTCGACCACTGCCATGAAAAGAAAGAACACCACGATGATGGGCAGGAAGGTGAGTACCGTGCCGACGCCGTTGAACACCCCATCCTCAACGAAGCTCTTGAAGAGCGGCGGCGTGTGGGCGAGGAGGGGATCCAGCGCCAGCGTTTGGAAATGGAGCAGCAGCCATTCCATGAGACTCTGCAGCGGAGTTCCGACGCCGTAGACAAGCTGGAAGAGCAGGAACATGGCGCCGAAGAAGATGGGCAGGCCCAGCCAGGGGTGCAGCAGCCAACGGTCGAGCCGCTGCATGCGGGCATCGTCCATGAGTGCCGGGGCGTATACGCTCTCCCCGACCAAGGCGACGAGTTCCGCCTCGATATCCTCGTCCTCGCGGAAGGCGTCCAGACCCCCTTGCTGCGCGCCTGGATGCTGACGCAGGAGATTCTCGATGAGCGCGCGCACGCGCTCGAATCCCTGCCCGTATTTGGCGCTCAACAGCACCACGTCGCCCCCCAAGCGGCGCCCCAGTGCGTCGGTGTCGACGCGGATGCCGAGGCGTTTGGCCTCGTCCACCATGTTGAGCAACACCACCATGGGAAGCCCCAGGCGCTTGAGCTGCAGGGCGAGGGAGAGCTGTCGATCGAGCTGGGTGGCGTTCAGCACGACGATGAGGCCGTTGACCATCTGGGTTTCGAGAAAGTGGCGCACCACCATCTCGTCGTCGGAGAACCCGTGGAGATTGTAGATTCCCGGCAGGTCGACCACTTCCACCAGGGTGCCGGCCAGGAGGACTTTGGCGGACAGCAGGTCCACCGTGATGCCCGGCCAGTTGCCGATGCGGGCTGCCGCCCCTGTCAGGCGGTTGAAGAAAGTCGACTTGCCCGTATTGGGCATGCCCAGAAGCGCCAGGCGCCTGGGCTGCGCGCGCACCTTAGCGCTGGCTGGCGCCGCATCGGCACCGGGTGAGGTCACGGAACTCAACCCTGAGATGCCAGACGCACCTGGATTTTATGGGCGTCCTGGCGGCGTATCATGATGTCGGTATGACCCACCCTGATGTGCAGAGGACCTT
>JAJXXS010000274.1 GCA_021780975.1 Pseudomonadota bacterium | reverse complement strand
GCGGCGATGGTCTTGGGGTTGCTCACCATGAGCCGGGCGATGCCCGTGGTATGCACGTCGAGCGGGTTTTCCAGGGCGCGGCGCAGGTCGCCATCGGTGAAGACGCCGGCGACCCGTCCCGCGGCGTCCACCACCGCGGTCATGCCCAGGCCCTTTTGGCTCATTTCCAGCAGTGCCTCCTTGAGCGAGGCGTCTACGTTCACCCGCGGCAAGGCGTCGCCGGTGTGCATGACGTCGCGCACGTGCACCAGCAGGCGGCGGCCCAGGCTGCCGCCGGGATGAGTACGGGCGAAGTCGTCTGCGGAAAAGCCGCGCGCATCCAGCAGCGCGACCGCCAAGGCGTCGCCCAGGGCCAGCGCCGCCGTGGTGCTGGCGGTAGGCGCGAGGTTGAGTGGGCAGGCCTCCTTGTCGACCGCGGCGTTCAGGTGCACGTCGGCCTCGCGCGCCAGGGTGGAGGCGGGGTTGCCGGTCATGGCGACGAGCTTGGCGCCGCGCCGCTTGATGAGCGGCAGGATGGCGGTCAGCTCGGCCGATTCGCCGGAATTGGACAGGGCCAGCACCACGTCGTCATGGGCGATCATGCCCAGGTCGCCATGGCTCGCCTCGGCCGGGTGGACGAAGTAGGCGGGGGTGCCGGTGGAGGCCAGTGTGGCGGCAATCTTGCGCCCGACATGGCCGGATTTTCCCATGCCGGAGACCACCACGCGGCCGCGGCTTGCCAGGATCAGCCGCACGGCCGCGGCGAAGTTTTCATCCAGTCGCTCGGCCATCGCGTTCACCGCTCCTGCTTCGATATGGAGCACTTGACGGGCGAGCGCAAGAAGGTGGGAAGTCTCGGGAATGGGGTTCATTTTTTCGTAAGTATACTAGCGACTGTCCTGCCAGGGTTTGGGTGGGACATGGTAGCAGCAAGCGTTGACGAAGCCCGAGCCCCCGATGCATAACACCCTGGAAGTCGTTCTTGTCCTGCTGGCAGTCGCCATTGTCGTGGCCGCCGCCGCGCGAGCCTTGAAGCTGCCCGCCATGCTGGGCTACCTGCTCACCGGGATCGCCATCGGCCCGCACGCCCTGGGCTGGATACCAGACAGCTCGCAGACGCGCTACCTGGCCGAGTTCGGCGTGGTGTTCCTCATGTTTTCCATAGGCCTCGAATTCAGCCTGCCGCGCCTGCTTGCCATGCGCACGACAGTGCTTGGTTTCGGCGGCGCGCAGGTGCTGGGCAGTCTCGTGCTCATGGTGGCGATCGCCATCGCCAGCGGACACTCCCTGGTCTGGGGTTTGGTGCTGGGCGGCGTGCTGGCCATGTCTTCCACAGCCATCGTCAGCAAGCTGCTGGCCGAGCGCCTGGAATTGCAGACAGCTCACGGCCGGCAGGTCTTCGGCGCGTTGCTGTTTCAGGATCTCGCGGTCGTGCCGCTCTTGATCCTGGTTCCCAGCCTGGCGATGGACGGCAATTCCATGACGCGCGAACTGGTCCTGGCGCTGCTCAAGGCGGCCGTGGTGCTCGCCGTGCTGCTCACCGCCGGGCAGCGCCTCATGCGCCCCTGGTTTCATCGCGTGGCGGCCGCCAAGTCACCGGAAATCTTCACCCTCAACGTGCTCTTCTTCACCCTGCTGCTGGCCTGGTTCACCGAGCAGGCGGGCTTGTCCCTGGCGCTGGGTGCCTTTCTGGCCGGCATGCTGATCTCCGAGACGGAATACCGCTACCAGGTCGAGGACGACATCAAGCCGTTCCGCGACGTGCTGCTGGGGCTGTTCTTCGTCACCATAGGCATGCGCCTGGATCTGGGCGTGGTGCTGGCGCAGTGGCCGCAGGTCTTGCTGGTGGTGCTGGCGCTTTCGCTCGGCAAGGGGGCGGCGGTGTGGGGGCTGTCGCGCGCCTTCGGGCAGACGTCCTCGACTGCTTTGCGCAGCGCCCTGGGGCTCGCGCAGGCGGGCGAATTCGGCTTTGTGCTGCTGGCGCAGGGCTCAGACCTGGGGCTGCTGCATGCCGACACGGTGCAGCCGGTGCTGGCAGGCATGGTGCTGTCCATGCTCATGGCGCCGCTGCTGATCCATCGTACCGATGCCATCGTGCGGCGCTGCTGCCGTGGCGAATGGGCGGGGCGCGCGAAGGCGCTGCATGACATCGCCCTGTCCACCTTCGGTAAGCAGGGTCATGTCATCGTCTGCGGCTACGGCCGCAGCGGCCAGAGCCTGACGCGTTTCCTGGAGGCGGAGAGCATTCCCTTCGTCGCTCTGGACATGGACCCCGAGCGTACCCACGCGGCGGCGGCGGCAGGCGAGTCGGTGGTATTCGGCGACGCGGCGCGCCGCGAAGTGCTGGTGGCGGCCGGCTTGTCGCGCGCGCGCGCCCTGGTCGTCACCTTTGCCGATTACAAGGCCAGCCTGGCCATCCTGCGCCACGTGCAGGAACTGCGGCCGGAACTGCCGGTGCTGGTGCGCACGCTGGACGAGACCCACATCGGCCGGCTCAAGGAGGCCGGCGCTGCGGAGGTGGTGCCGGAAGTCGTGGAGGGCTCCCTCATGCTGGCTTCGCACACCCTCATGCTTCTGGGCGTGCCGTTGGCCACCGTGCTCAAGCGCATCCGCCGCGTGCGCGAAAGCCACTACAGCCTGATGCGCGGGTTCTTCCGCGGGTCGAGCGACGAGGAGGGGTTGGGCGAGGAAGCCCAGCCGCGCCTGATGTCGGTGCTGCTGACCCCTCAGGCGGCCGCCATCGGCAAGACTCTAGGGGAGGTCGACCTCGTGGAAATGCTGGTGGAGGTGTTGTCGGTGCGCCGCCGCGGCATCCGCGGCCTGGCGCCCGAGCCCGATACGCAGTTGCAGGGCGGCGACGTGCTGGTGTTGCGAGGGGCGCAGGAGAATCTCGCCGCTGCGGAGATACGCCTGCTGCAGGGCTGAGGTGAGTTCAGCCCTGTGCAGGAGTTAGTACAGGATGGCCGCTCCGCAGTTGGCTTGGCCTGAGCCAGCGGCCCAAACTGCAGGTGTAGCAGTGGTGTTTATGCAGGTGGCGGCAGTTGGCGGTGTGGCTCCGCCTGCAGTATCCGCATAGGTAGAAAAACGTACCGATCCGGTCAAGGGATTGCCGTCGTCGATCTTGCGATCGACTTCGGCGAGGATTTCGACGGGAATCTGGTTCCCGGTTTTGAAGTTGTGCCGGCTATTTGTCGACAGGATCGCCGTCCCCGTCGCCTGGGTGTAATAATTAGCATCGTAAATGAGCTGCATTGGAGCATTCCATGGGTTCATGGGCGTAGTGCTGCTATTAATGGTGGTTGCGCCCGCATAGGTGTAGGTGCCATTGATAAATCCCGCATGGGAGAGGTGGTCCCAGACTAGGATACTTTCATTAACCGTTGTTCCAGCGGCATTCGTGGCGCTCGCTTCAATTTCGCCATTGCCATTGCCATTTTGGCTAGCCGAGTCACCGGGTACTTGGGTGGTGGCTTGGGCAAAATCTCCCGGCAGCGCCCGATAACGGTCCTGGAAGCCATAGTAGGCGCTCTTCACCCCATCGATCTGGGTGATGAGGTTGCGCACCCGGGCGCTGGTGATGAGCTCCTGGCCCTTGAGGATGCCGCCCAGCAAGAGGCCGATGATGACCAGGACGATGGCGATCTCTACGAGG